>NZ_MKGS01000141.1:0-56778 GCF_002836905.1 Pseudomonas sp. 43NM1
GTTCCGGTGCGTTGCTGATGGCTTCGGCCCCGGCGCCGCAAGCACCGGCGCTGGGCGACGTGGCTCGCGCGTTGGCCGTGCAGGCCCAGGCCAAACCGGCGGCCGTGGCCATCAAGCCCAAGGAGCCGGAGAAGCCTGTGCCGGCGAAAGTCGATCAGCAGTTTCAGTACTCGCTGAACATGCCGGTCACGGTCCAGGGGGATGTCAAAGACCCGCAACGCTTGGCCCAGGACTTGATGCCGCATATGCGGCTGATGATGGCGGATGCGGCGAAACAGAACGCCGCCAAGCTCTACGACGAACCGCACCTGTAAGGAGGCCGCATGGCGTATATGGAACAGTTGCAATCGGGCCTCAAGTATCTGGTGGACGCAGGGGAGGCCGGCCGGCGCAGTGCCGACGGCATGCTCGGCCCGGTCAACGGCGCGATCAGTGAAATCACTGGCGCGGCGTCCGAGCTGGAAAACATCCCGTTCGTGGGGCCGGCGATCGGCGCCAAGCTTCAGCGGGTTATGCGCGGGGTGAACGCGGCACAGGCCAAGGTCGGCCAGGTCGTCGCGGTCTACGGCCGCGCGACCCGGGCGGCGGCCGAAGTGCAGGAGCGATTAGGGGTGCTCAAGGAGCAGGCGGGCAAGGCGGCGACGGCGATCAATAACATCGCCGGCAAGGTCAGTCCCGCGCTGGCCAACATCGTGCCCACCAGCGCATTTGCCGGGGATGCGACGCCGGCGCCGGAAGCGGTGAAGCCGTTCCCGCACCTGATGATCATTCAGCCGCGTGACCCGAAGCTGGAGCCGTATTACTTCAATCTGGACACGGCCGCGTTTGACGAGCTGAGCCGTTCGACGGAGTTTCGTTGGGCGTCCCAGGAACGACTCTCGCGCCGCCCGGCACAGCAGGCGATCGGCCAAGGCGAAGAGAAAATGACGCTTAAGGGCACGATCTACCCGGGCTTCAAGGGCGGCCTCAAGCAGCTCGACACGCTGCGCTCGATCGGCGCCAGGCTTCAGCCGCTGACCATGACCACGGGTTATGGCGAAGTGATTGGCACCTGGTGCCTGAAGACGGTCAGCGACGAGCAGGGCGCGTTTTTGCACGGCGGGATTCCGCGTAAACAGGGGTTCACTTTGGAGTTTGTGCGCTATGGCGACGACATGCAGAACGTCTGACGGGGACATGCTCGATGTCATTTGCCATAACTATTACGGGCATCTGAACGGCAGCACCGAGGCCGTGCTTGATGCCAATCAGGGCTTGGCCGATGAGCCCCAGCCGTACCGCACTGGCGTGGTGATTGTTCTGCCGGATCTGCCCAGCCCGACCACTGAGGGTGTGAGCTTGTGGGATTGACCTCGATCGTCGCCGGCGACGCGTTGCGTTAAGCGTAACAGCCCTTTGTTTCTTGCTCGCCTTGTGCGGGTTTTTTTTGGATGAAATTCATGACCCCGACTTTTCGAATCGTTGCCGACGGCGCCGATGTTACGGCAAAGATCAATGATCGGTTGTTGTTGCTGCGCACCTCGGACAAGCCGGGGATGGACTCCGACGAGTTTGAGTTGCGTATCGATGACCGAGATGGCCAGGTGGAGCTACCTCGGCGCGGTAGCTCTATCGAGATTTACATGGGCTATGTCGAAACTTCCCTGGTGCGCCTGGGTCGTTACGCGGTGGACACGGTCGAGGTGTCAGGCCCGCCGGATACGATCGTGATTAAAGGCAAGGCCAGCGACATGCGCGGCAGCGGTAAGACCATCCGCAGCGGCAGTTGGGAGGGCGTGCCGCTGTCGAAGATCGTCGCCGATGTCGCGGCGCGTAACGGCTGGGAGCCGGCGTGTCCGGTGGCCACGAAAGTCGCTCGCGTGGACCAGCTCGGCGAGTCGGATTTTAATTTCATCACGCGCCTGGCCAAGCAATACGACTGCACGGCCAAGGTGGCCGACGGCAAATTGATGGTGATGCCGCGCCAGGGTGGCCAGACAGCCAGCGGCAAGTCGTTCGGCGCAATCACCCTGACAAAAAGCGACCTCAGCCGCTGGCAGTTCAGCCTCGGCGATCGCAACTCGCACAAGGCCGTGGCGACCAAACATCAAGACAGGAAAAGCGGCAAGTTAGAGGTGGTCACGATCGACAACGAGGACGCCCCGGAAGGCTTGCCGGCAGTGCATACCGATCGACATATCTACCCGAACAAGACGGCCGCCGAGTCAGCGGCCAAGGCGCGCTTAGCGGCGTTCAATCGTTCGACCGCTGACGTGCGTTTCGAGATGCCCGGCCGGACCGACATCTTTGCCGAGCGTCCCATTATTGCCCAGGGTTTCAAGGATGGCCTTGATGGCGAATATCTGGCTGATTCGGTAGAGCAGGTATTCACCCAATCCGGCTGGTCGACCACCGTCGAATGCAATGCCGGCAAGAAAGGAAAATCCAAGGGCAAGAAAAAGAACGCCGCGAAACCACCGCTCAAGGTCGTGAGCGTCGCACCGTAATTACATCCCATGCCGCCTGTGTGCGGTTTTTTTATGTCTGGAGATTTTTTATGTCCGTCACGGAACAACAGCTACAACGCATCATGCCGAACGCCCGCCGCCAAGCGGGCGTTTTTGTATCCGCGCTCAATACAGCGATGGCCCACCGGCATATCAACACACCAAAACGTCAGGCGGCCTTTCTGGCACAAGTCGGTCACGAGTCAGGGCAACTGCAGTACGTCCGCGAGTTGGGCGGCGAGCAGTACCTGAGCAAATACGACACCGGCAAATTGGCGGCGGATCTGGGTAACACGCCGGCAGCGGACGGTGATGGCCAGCGCTATCGTGGTCGTGGCTTGATCCAGATCACCGGCCGCAACAACTACCTGCGCTGCAGCCTGGCCTTGTTCGGTGATGAGCGATTGTTGCGCACCCCTGAGCTCCTCGAGCTGCCGCAATGGGCCGCCGAGTCGGCCGCTTGGTTCTGGTGGGTGCGCGAGCTGAACGCCCTGGCAGACCGGGACGACTTCGACGCGATCACCCGCAAGATCAACGGCGGCCTCAATGGTCAGGCGGATCGGCTGGAGTTGTGGGGCCGGGCGAGGGCAGTGTTATGCGTCTCGTCGACCTGATTCCAGCACCGTATCGCCTGCTGGCCATCGGTGGGCTGCTGGTTGCGGTGACCGGCGGATCGGCTGCGCTGGCGTGGCAGATTCAGGATTGGCGTTACGGCCAGCAGTTGGCGGAGCAAGCCCGCCTGCAGGCCGAGACGTTGAATCAGCTGACCCAAGCCGCCGCGACGCAGCAGCAGGCCGAGCAGGGCAAACGGGTGGCCCTGGAACAACGGCTGTCGGCTAGTGAACAAACCTATTACCGAGTCTTGAGCGATGCCCAACGTGATCAAGGTCGCCTGCGCGACCGTCTTGCCACTGCTGATCTGCGCCTGTCAGTCCTACTCGACGCCACCACTGTTGCCGGCGGCGACTCAGTGCCAGCCACCACCGCCACCGGCGGCGTGGTTCATGGCGCCACTAGGGCCCAACTTGACCCAGCGCATGCTCAACGAATTATCGGCATCACCGATGCCGGCGACCAAGGACTGATCGCCCTGGCGGCTTGTCAGGCCTACGCCAAAGAAGTCTCAACACCGAAGTGAAAAAGAGCGGCCTGGGTGGATGCGTCAACATCCAACCCGACCGCCGTCCCTGCAGATGGTCCCTGCAAGTCCAGCCAAGGCTCTTACTCCGTGCACGAAGCGCGGCGAGCCTAGCACCTGTTTATCCATACAGTAAAGGTCTTGCTTTTATGTCCACACCTATCATCCCTTGGATGGGCGGCAAACGCCGCCTGGCCGACCGCCTCATTCCTCTCTTCCCACCTCAGGAGTGCTACGTGGAAGTCTTTGTCGGAGGTGCCGCGCTGTACTTCATGCGACCCCAAGCCGCGCCTGTTTAAGTCGTTAACGACATCAATGGCGACTTGGTCACGCTGTACGTTGCCGCGAGAGCACGATAGGCGCAGTTGCAGTCCGTGAGCGCGTTTTCATTTTATTTTCATTTTCATAAGACAGGTTTTTAACCTTCTTACTTGGATGATGCGCCATCGTCGCCTAAACCGACGTACACAAATCTAATGCGCTTATCGGTATTCATGATGAATAAACTTCCGCAAATTACGCTTGCATTCTGGATCATGAAAGTCTGTGCAACAACCTTGGGGGAAACCGCAGGCGACCTATTGTCAATGACCTTGGATGTGGGATATGCAATAAGTTCGCTGATCCTTATCAGTGTGTTTGTAGTAACATTGCTTACACAGCTTTCTTCTAAACGCTACTACCCTGCGCTCTATTGGCTTGTAATTCTTTCGACCAGTACAGCGGGCACGACCATGTCGGATTTCATGGATCGTACTTTAGGTCTAGGCTACGCCACAGGGTCCGCGATATTGATCGCGATATTACTGAGCGTTTTCACTCTGTGGTATTTCAGCGAGAAATCGCTTTCTGTTACTGACATCAAATCCCGAAAGGCCGAATTGTTTTATTGGTTTGCCATTTTGTTCTCCAACACGCTTGGGACGGCACTCGGCGACTTTCTCGCAGATGATTCAGGGTTGGGGTTCATGGGTGGCGCTCTCTTAATCGGATCGGCGATTGCGGCAATTGTGGTGCTGTATTACACAACCAAAGTCTCTCGACTACTGTTGTTCTGGGTGGCGTTCGTATTGACAAGGCCCTTCGGCGCGACGTTAGGCGATCTGCTCACTAAATCTCACGAGAAAGGTGGCCTAGATTTCGGCACGATTGGATCGTCCTTGGCACTGCTTACTGTGCTAGTAGTCTTAGTCGTAGGTACGATTTTGCGCAATCAAAACCCTGCCCGTACATGTACGCCCACAGCGGATTGATGCGAGATCATTCAACAGGTGCGGTTGAGATTTCGCGATAATCAACTGTTGGGATAAGCCACTGTACGGCCCTCCTCTGATCATGAGCGTCGCACTTGCACCAGATGGCGTGTCACTGCAGTCAGTGAGTCACCTACTTGCTCGACTGCGGCTTTAATTTCTTTTTTTGATACCCCTAGTCTCGCTGCCGAAAACTTGAGTTCGGTACCGTCCTGAATGTTGATCCTGAGCGCGTCGTTAGCAACCAAAGGATTTTGCTTTTCCATCAGACTCTCCATGTCCGGTGAAGTGCGAGAACAGGGTAGTCGCAAACGATTGAAATGGAGGGGTTTTTTGAAGAAAGTCGTGATTTATGTTTGGCTAGCGTTATTTTGTGATCAAAGTCACTCGCGTTTAAAATTCTTTGGTCCGTGTTTAGTGCAAGATCCAATTTAAAATCAACGTCTCAGCTGAAACGGACCATATCTAGACACAAGGCAGCTTCCAAGCTACTTTCTTGAGAATTAGCACCATTACGACGTCCGCCATTTCGCCTTGTTACAAGATGATGCACATAGGCCGAATGCATGATACTCAACTAAGCTTACGATCTCAAAAAATGCGCCAATAGCTGCATCAAAGCAATGAAATATGGCTTAGGATTAGGGCCATGAGTCCACTGATGGATCTGGCATCAAAAAAGGAATTATCAATGCGTTTAGCTTTTTCCGCTCCACTGCGTTTCCTAATCTTGGTTTCTGTCATCTGGCTGGTGATTTTCTCTGTCACGCGTCTGGTATTGCTCGCCACCCACTTATCTGAGGCGAACACCCCGTATTTTTCGATTTTCGGTTTCGGTCTTTTGTATGACACTTGTTTTCTACTCTACGCGGCAGTGCCGTTGGGCATGTATCTGATGCTGTGCCCGCCTGTTTTGTGGTGTACACGTGGACACCGTTGGCTTCTGCAGGGGCTGTTCGCTGTGAGCGTCTTCGGAATGCTATTTGTAGCAACAGCGGAATGGCTGTTCTGGGACGAATTTGGTGTTCGCTTCAACTTCATCGCCGTGGACTATCTGGTGTACTCCGATGAGGTGCTGAACAACCTCCTGGAGTCGTACCCAATTGGAAAATTGCTCAGCGCCTTGGCAGCTGTAGCAGTTTTGGTCTGCGTTGCCCTGCATAAAATGCTATGGAGAACGCTAAATGCGCCTCTTCCTTCTTTGCGTCAGCGGGTGAAAGCTGTCGGTGCTATTTTGGTATTAGGAGGTTGCACGCTGCTCGTGGTTGACCAAGAAACGCCCCGGACACAAGGCGGCAATACCTACCAACGTGAGTTGTCCAGCAATGGTCCCTACCAATTTTTCGCAGCGTTTCGCAATAATGAACTGAATTACGAGCAGTTCTACGCCACATTGCCAACCATCGATGTGGTGCAGCACATGCGTCAGGAATTAGCGGAAACCAACGCGAAGTTTACCGGCAAGGATCCGGTAGATATTCGCCGCACGGTGACGAACGGGAGCGGCGCTCTGCAGCACAATATCATTTTGGTCACGATTGAGAGTTTCAGTGCCAAGTACATGGGTAGCAATGGTCGAGAAGGAGGTCTCACCCCCTACCTTGATCGATTACGTAAAGAGAGCTTGTACTTCAACAACTTCTACGCCACAGGAACTCGCACGGATCGCGGCTTGGAGGCAATCACCTTGGCCATTCCTCCTACGCCCGGACGCTCCATCGTCAAGCGGGTTGGTCGCGAAAGCGGCTTCGCCAGTCTCGGCCAACAGCTGAAGCATGTTGGCTATGACAGCGTGTTCGTATACGGCGGTCGTGGTTACTTTGACAATATGAATGCCTTTTTCAGCGGAAACGGCTATCGAGTGGTCGATCAGAGCAGCGTTGCTGAATCCGAGATTCACTTCAAAAATGCCTGGGGCATGGCTGATGAAGATCTCTATCGCCAAACCCTGAAGCTGGCGGATGAGGACTTCGCGAAGCAGAAGCCATTTCTCCTGCAATTGATGACCACTTCCAACCACCGTCCATATACCTACCCAGGAGGCAGGATTGATATGCCGTCTGGAGTCGGTCGTGACGGTGCAGTGAAGTACACCGACTATGCTATAGGCAAATTCCTTGAGGATGCGCGCAAAAAATCTTGGTTCGCTAATACTATTTTCGTGTTTGTCGCTGATCACACTGCCGGTAGCGCGGGAGAGGAAGATCTGCCAATTCGTAACTACCAGATTCCGCTCTTCATTTACGCGCCAACGCTGATTCCAGCGCGCGAAGACAGCCAACTCGCCAGCCAGATAGACTTAGCCCCGACCTTGTTGGGATTGTTAAAGTTAAATTATGAATCTACATTTTTCGGTCGTGACTTACTGCGTCCCTCTTCTCTACCTCCACGCGTTGTTATAGGTAACTATCAGCACCTTGGCCTGTTTGATGGCAAAGATCTAGCCATCCTAAGCCCACGCGCTAGATTGCGGCGTCATGACGATTCGCTCGGTGATAGTCGGGAGACACCAGCTCAGATCGATGATCCCCTAGTGAGGCGTGCCGTCAGCTACTACCAAGCGGCGAGCTATGGCTTTACCAAGGGCTTGCTAGGCTGGTCAGAAGGGGAAGCATCAGCTAACGATTAGAGAGGCACGAAGCCCGCTACCATCGCCGTTCAATGGATTGATAACTCCGTTCGCTGACTCCGCGCCCACAGTTTTCTTCGTGGGCGCTTCTCGATTGTCGCGGTGTCGCCGTTTTAAGCAGCTAGCCGACGTTTTTCGGGCGGGAGCGGAAGACCGAATCCCTATCTAAGCCCGTGTGTATACCAGCGAAGAATCATTTGATGCGCGGCCCGCACGATGGCAGAGACCGGCCCCATATTCTGCAGCATCCAGAAAGCTAGGACTGGTACTAGCAGTGCCGGTCAAATGTTGCGAATGTCTTCATTCGCATCAAGCACGAACTCAAACCCGATACTCACTTCCTTTAATGTCTGTGCAACGCGGTCTACGAAGAACTCCGCTTGTTCTGGTAGTTCACACAGACCGTTAATGCGAATGATGGGCAGCTTGCCTTTGGATGGCGGGCAGGCACGCCATCGTCAGTACTACGCGCCTGTATGATCGGCGCGAGCAGCGACTAGAGGATTTGCCAACATACAAGGTGACCGGGGAGCGGGGGAAACAGCATTTAGCACGCCTGATTCATCGCGGGCCTTGCAGTTTGTAACCCATGCCGTGAACGGTGTGCAATAAAGTAAGATCAAAAGGTTTGTCTATGATCTTACGCAGCGTATAGAGGCTAGAGCGCAAGCTGTCGGATTCAGGCGTGTTGTCACCCCAGAGGGCCTGCTCAAACTCCTTGCGTTTAACCACAGATGGGCTTTTGCGCATCAGTAACTCCAGAAGCACTCGACCGGTTTGATTGAGTTTGAGCAATGTTCCGGCTCTGCGGACTTCCAAGGAATCCAAGTCGTAGGTCAAATCATGTACTTTGAGCACGTTTTTCCTCATGCCCGTTGAGCGCCAAGCAACCGCTTCAACGCGGGCAACCAATTCGGAAAGTGCAAAAGGTTTGACGATGTAATCATCGGCGCCAACGGAGAGCCCGGCCAGTCGATCCTCCAGTTGGTCCCTAGCCGTAAGCATTAGGACAGGGACGTGCTGTCTGGAGTCTTCCCTGAGTTTTTTGCAGATATGGTTGCCGTCCATCCCGGGGAGCATCAGGTCAAGGATGATGGCGTCGAAATTACCCAATATGGCAAGACGCAGTCCGGTCAATCCATCTAGCGCGCCCACCACTTCGTATCCCTTGAGCGTGAAGTACTCCGAAATGTTGGCAAGAATGTCTTTATGATCTTCGACAACAAGTATACGCATTGGGGTCACACTATTTATGGGGCGGCTGGGACTGTTTTTATATGTGGCCAGTGGGTTACGTGCGCCGGTTATTGGTCGGCCAAAACGCTGTCGGGCGCAGCGCTCCTGCAGCCAGCGAACATATCCAATTTTGGATCGTAAACATGGGTGTGAACATCTAATAGTCCAAGTACTGAATGGAAAAAATTGTCTTGACTTAGCGAATCATTGCGGTTGTTTTGCAAACAGGCGCTATCGATTGCAAATGAACGTTGGTAGTTGTCAGAAAACCAGACCATCAGGGGGACATGTTTTTGCTGATCAGGCGCAAGCATATAAGGCGTTCCATGCAAAAATAGGTTGTACTCGCCCAGTGACTCGCCATGATCCGATAAATAAATCATTGCTGTGTCAACTTTATCTTGGTGCTTGCGCAAAATATCAATCAGACTCGCCAACACATGATCGGTGTACAAGAGGGTATTGTCATAACCGTTGACAATACTCTCCCGACTGCACTGGTCCAGAGCGTTGCTTTCGCAAACGGGCGTAAATTTCTCAAATTCCTTGGGGTAACGCTTGAAGTATTCTGGACCGTGACTGCCCATCTGGTGCAATACAAGCACCGTGTCTTTATCAAGATGCTCAATGAAACTTTGCAGGCCTTGTAGCAGAATCTCATCCCTACATTCGTTATTGGTGCAGAGGTCGGGGTCTTTCAAATTACTCACGTCCTGAAAGGTAACCCGATCGCAAGTGCCTTTGCAGCCCGACTGATTGTCGCGCCAAACCACGTCTATTCCCGCATGTTTTAGTACATCCAGCAGCCCTTCTTCGGTTTTTGCTACCGACGCGTCGTAATTTTTGCGTCCCATATTGGAAAACATGCACGGCACCGATACCGCTGTCTCCGTACCGCAGGAGTGAACGTCAGCAAAAGCGATCATGCCGGGCTCTTTACTTAGTTGCGGCGTGGTGTCTCGCTTGTAGCCCAGGATGCTAAAATTTTCCGCTCGGGCACTTTCACCGACAACCAGCACTGTCAGAGATTTGCGCGCGTGTTGCGCCTGGCCGGTATCCCGGATCGCGTCTTCGCCTATCTTCATGAAGGGTTTTTGTGCGGTGGCAAGCTGTTCGCGCAGATAGCTGATTGATGCGCCAATGTAATTGCTAGGCACAAGCATCAAGCGTAATTCATGGTGGTTGCGAAAAAGCGACGACAAGCCTTGGTAATTGACCAGGGCAACGCCGCCTATGACTAATGCACAACTGAAGCTGACCAGTGTCTTACTAAGGATCTCTCGCGGCAGTTGGCCGTTGACGATCGGAGTTTTCCAAACGATCAACGATGGCAGTACGCCGAGAATCAGCATGTACGCGAACAGCTTTGGTGACAACAGATCAAAAACCTCCGTGACATTGGTTTCTGCGAAATTACGTAACATGCCAGCATCTATCAATACTCCATAGCGGCTCATGAAGTATGCGACGCCGGCGCTGACCATGAATAGGATAGTTAGCACTGGCTTCAATGTTTTCCGGAACGACAATAAAGTAAGTACGATATTGAAAGCAAAAAATACCATAATGCCAAAGGCCACCCTCAGCGCCATACCCTTGGTGGTTGTTATGTTGAAAAGATGTTCCCAGAGCGTAGCGTTGAAGCCAGCTAACAGGAAAGCACTGGCAAACAAGGTCGTCACTTCAGGGCGTATGGGCTTGATATTAAACATGTTGTCTACTTAATCGAAATGAGGGAGGCACCCATTGGCTGAGCGGGACGTCTCCAATGAACGCAGACTCTAGGCAGCGATTCATCAAATTTTTGTGAAAAAAACGCCACTAAAAAATTGGAATGGGCAGAATCTGAATTTATCTCGGTTAAACGCCGCGTGCGCACAAGCTGTAGACCTTATGCTAATAATTATTTTTTCACATCGTTTTCACCGTGCCTCAACGTTACTCACTTTAAGGTGCAGCTCATGCTAAGTCTGAGTTAGGTGCTGATGCGTTTCAAGTTAGAACCTGGCTGGCGCTAAGACCATTATTCTGCAGGAGCGATTGAGTGATCCCCGCTTTTATAAATGATTCGGTTATTTCGCGGATCAACTCTCGGCTGTCTAGATCTGATAAACAGTCAATGACAATTTTTTTCTTCATCGTTGCGCTTGGCGCGGTGCTTAGTTGGTTATGGACGGCTACGCCTGTTGCCGACTTGAGCAATGGAAGTAACTTAAGCGAGTCCAACCTGTATAAGGATTGGGCTCGGGGGAATGTCGTGGTTATGGTCCGACACGCCGAACGATGTGATCGCTCCACTAACCCCTGCCTGGGGAGTGCTGATGGAATCACGGTAAGCGGCAGTCGTTCGGCATCAGCTGTGGGTAACGGTTTGCGGCGACTGGGCCTTGATAAAGCCCAGATGATTGCGAGTCCGTTAACCAGGACTCGACAGACGGCCGATTTTATTCTAAGGAGATCAGTACAGACCCAAAGTTGGGTCGGCGATTGCGCCAGCAGCTTCAATGACGCAGTTTCAGAGCATAAACAACCTGCCGAGAATCTGGTGTTGATCACCCACAGCGGCTGCATTGACCAGTTCGAACGCAAGATGGGGGTGCGTGCCGGGGAGCGTTCCGCAGATTACACCCAAGCCTTATTTGTCAAAATGGATGGTCAAAAGGCTCCGAGCATCATTGGCTCGCTGAGCGCTGCGCAGTGGAAAAACATCATTCCCGGTCAGGTGAATTTATGAAAGCCTTGAGCGCCCGTCGTGAATTCTATGTCCGGTATTTAGGGCTGCCGCTCTTACTGGCATTGTTAACGTTCCTGGCTTTTGATCTGACCGATCTAGACAGACTGTTCAGCAACCTGTTCTACGATCCGGTCGCTGGTTTATTCCCTGTGAGCCACAATCACTTATTTGAAAAAATCACCCACAAATGGGCTCGAATCATTCCGGACTGGACAGGGGAGCTCGCTGTTATCGGCGCATTGTTGTCTTTTGTCTGGCCTGGTATTGTTAAATTTAATGCAACCCGATCTGGTCAATACGTCATCCACTCACGAATGGCGTCTCCCCTTCAATGGCTGCAACAGCACCGATTGGATTTCTTTTTCGTCATCGTCGCCTTCGCACTGAGTACCGGCCTCATTCATTACTTGAAAAGCCACTCAAGCATTTATTGCCCTGTAGAAACAACGCTCTATGGCGGCAGTGAGATCCGTAAAGAGTGGTACGAAAACTTCAACGTTTGGCGCGAAGCTGGTGCCGGGCGCTGTTGGCCGGGAGGCCATGCTTCCAGTGCGTTCAGCATGTTTGCCGTATATTTCGTCGCGCTACGCTATCGTTGGCAAAATTCGAAGTATTTGCTTGTTGGCGTGATGGTGCTTGGCCTCGTTTACGGTACAACCCGGGTATTGCAGGGCTGGCACTACTTTTCGCACACACTCTGGGCGGGTATTTTTGTGTGGATGAGCACGTTGTTGATGGCGCTGTTATTCTATGGCCGCTCTTTGCTGCAACAGCCAATCCGAGCGATAACTAAGCCTAGCTGCTCGGGCAACATCGTCGATAGTTCTGCTGCGGTTCCTTCTGTCAATCCTTCGACTTGAGCAATGAGGCCGATCAGCGCTGCCGGCACAGTAAGGATCAGAGGCGGAGTAGGGCAGATATAGGACCGGTATGGGCTGCGAGAGACCAGCAGATGGGGGCCAGCGCCCCGCATTTTTAGGCCCTTGGCGGACTTCAAAGATGCGAGAAGGGGTTCGAATCCCTATCTTTATCCAGGTCGTGACGGTGATCGTCCTTCTAACTGCGGGCCCTGCACGGTGACAAGAACCCGCCCCACGCACTGCAGCATGCGGAAAAGCGGGCTCGGTACTGGCTATATTAGTGATCACATGTTGCGAATGTCTTCATTCGCATCAAGCACGAACTCAAACCCGATACCTACCCCCTTTAGTGTCTGTGCAACACGGTCTACGAAGAACTCCGCTTGCTCTGGTAGTTCGTACAGGCCGTTAATGCGGATGATGGGAAACTTGCCCTTGGATGGTGGGTAGCTCTCCAATATCTCGCCACTTTCGATGAAGGCAATGTAGGTATTGATTTTCTCTTGCAGCAGCAGCAAGTGTTCGCCCTGTTGGGCCTTGTCGCCCCATTTAAGGTGGTCGCTGATAACCAGAATTACGTTTTTTGGCTCCCACTCTGGTACGGCAATAATATCGACGACCTTCGTTTCTACAATGGACATGTCTGCTCCCTCAGAGGGGTGAATCAGGTCGAAGGATTTCGATCCTGGTGGGTGGTATCTTGGTGCCACCTGGAAAGCCTGGCTTGCCTTTGCCGACGACGGTTGCACCAGTTTTCTCAATTTCAGGGAAGGCAGCTTTCTGATTTTTTGTCAGTGGTGCGGTTTCAGATGACTTGCACTCAACGCATGAAATCTCTCCGTCGGTGTCCCTGCCCAACATATCAATTCGGGTCTTCACACCACTGTCGGTTTTAACCGTAACCTCGCGTACGGCTTCGGGTCTGTTCTCGCTGTACTTATCGTAAGACGTGTCTTCGAAGGCCTTGCCCTGTTTTTTGTTTTTCTCAAACTGTGTGCTGAGCACAATGTAGATTGGCTCAATGCCAGAGTCGGGGAACCAGATAATTGCATCTTGGAACTCGGGTGGATGCGCAGGATTCGCCAGCACCGTGTCAGATTGTGCAGTCGGCGGATACACCCATACTGGTGGTAACGGAGGGGCGCCTTCCAGTGCGGGAATACCCAGCACATCGTCAGGGCCTGCCGCTGGCGTCCAAGTGAGCCCAATCCCGTTGCCAAGGTCCGCGACAAATTTCTCACCGTCTTTCTCGCCTCTGATGACAGGGACCTTTTCCCAGTCCGTTTTACCGCCCGTGTAGAAGCCGTAAGCGTCAACGGAGCCATCCGGCAATGTTTTTACGTTGACGCGTACACGTGTCCGGCCAGCTTCAAGGGTCGCGTATTGATCGTGGGTGTAGAAGGCGCTGTCAGGCGAAATGCTGGTATTCGGGATCAGTAATGCAACAGTGCCCAATGCAGCGCCAGCAGCAACAACGCCAGATCCTTCCAGCAGCCCTAGTGATAGCTTTCCGCCAAGACGTTGAGCAATTGCACCGCCAGTGGTAGACCCGCCTACCAGTTGCAGTGAAGTGCCTTGTGCTGCGATCGCTGTCCCGGTGCCAAGCACGGCCCACAGTCCATAATCGGCCAGTTTCTCAACAGGGATAAACCCGGCAGGGTTTTTGTGATTAATTACACCGTCAGGAAGGTTACAGCTCTTGGCAAACACACAGCCCATCGTGGCTGGCGTGTCATCCGGCTCCGGTGCCAGGTCTTTGTATTCCGCCCAACGCTGGGCGTGGGTATCGACAGGCTCGCCACCGCTATAGCTATGGCCTTTCGGCGGGTTAGGTACATAACCGCTCATGCAGCGTCCTTGTTCGTCCTTGGAGGTTCCCGGCCTGAGGCTGGGGCAGAATGACGTTAATGGGAAGCGCAAGCGCTGGCTGCAGGACAATTCCTGTTAGCTGCGCTTATTTCCCAGCTCCATGTCATTGCAGAGAGCGGATGGTAACTGCACTCGCATAAGGGTTTGAATAGTGGCCTTTTGCGCACTAGCGGCCATCGTTCCGAAAGTTGGCTTCTGGCTGATTGCAATCGTCATCGCGGCCGGGCAAAGGGAGAGTGGCGGAATGGTGATCATGACCTGAGAACCCTCAACGCTGCGAAGGCTGCTCTGATGTGGCTAGTCGATGTTCAGGTTTGTTGCGGAGAGGGGGTGAGGCTCTTTGAAGCGCTGGTGTCTGTTTCTATTCGGTCGGTGTTTTAAAAAAACAGAAACAGACACCTTAACAGACACCTTGGTGAATCTGGGTAGGCTGGAGGTCTTGAAAATAGTGGAGCGGGTGAAGGGAAACGAACCCTAGTTATCAGCTTGGGAAGCTGACATCACCACAGGCAGTGATCGGCCAGAAGCAGTCACCTACGACCGCCTACCGCTGATCGTTACTGCGGGTCGGAACGGTCATAAAAATCAGTGAACCCTCATTTTGCTTATCTATCAGAGGCGGTCACCCACTAATGGCTACCCACCGACACATCACATGAGCTGCGCATCGGTCCTGTCCGTTTACGAAGTGTGCTTAGATCTCTTCAGTATTGATGGATACAGTGATGTTGAAGAATTTTATTGCTGACCACGAATTCCGTTTGTTCACCGGCGTCTCCTCGGAACCCATGCCGAGCAGATACCATCGCTGTGTTTTTTTATCTCGATAAGAATAAAATGTTGAGTCCCAGCCGCAGCAGATAAACCGGAGCATCGGAAGGTTGAAAGTCTGGTTCATGTACTTTTCCGCCTCAAGGGCGTCTGAGCCTTTTACGCGGTACCGAGCAATGAGAGGCTTTCCCTGTTCATCATTGTTTTGAGTGCATTCCACGTACTCTACAAAATCAGGCTTGTCGCTTAGTTTAGCCAGAAAGTCGTCGCATCGAGGTTTAGCCATCGCGCAGCTGGCAAGCAGTGATAAACTTATCAAAATGAGTGAGGAGATTAGTCTGTTCATTTATTTTTCCACGATAAGTTTGCCAATGTATTTTCCTCTGCCTTCTTTCATGCGCTTATCAATTAAATAGTCGTAGATATCATTCCACTTCAGTAATTCGTAAAAGGTCACGCAGCCTTCTGATAAATGACCGATGTGGATATACCGACTGCTATTCCCTGTCGTTCCTTCAACCTCAATCGGGAACCAGACATCATTGCAGCGTACTCTTCCTGGGTGTGCGGCCTTGTAACCGGCTGTAGAAATATTGGCATGAGACTGATCGGGAGCCATAATCCGATGGGTGCCTGGCGGGATCGGCGTATACTGACCATCCCAAATACTGTTTAGCGTTACCTTAGCGGTTTTTCCATCGAAGCTTGCGATAGCCCATTGCTGTTTGCGAGTATCCCCCCTGATTTCGGAGCGGACAGCTATTGGATTGCCGCTGTATTTAACGTTCATGACAGCAGGGGCTTTTGGAGCAACATCCGAAAGATATTTTTCTGCATTTTCAGTGGCCATGCTGGCCTCTATTCCCACCCATGTGCTATTGCCGTCAGCCACTTTGAAATAAGTGCGGCCATTTTTTTCTTTCAGCATAGTGACTTTTGTGTATTCACAAAGAAAAGCATCTTTGCCGCTCGGCTCCTGACGTATTTTTAACCAGCCGCTGTCATTAGGGCGTCTCGAGTATTTGGTAGCAACAGTAACTGCATGGCTGCTATTTGGCTGATTATTTGAGCTTGTTCGATTGTTCGTAAGTACTGGCATTCTTCAGTGTCCATTTAGAAGCTAAGCGTTAAGCGATGTCGTCCGGTTCCAGATGCAGGTCTTCAACGACTGAGGTCGGTATTCGCTGGGTTTTCCCCAATTCGTTCGTTACGCCTCTGAAAATCTTTCCAGATGCGGTGGTCACCTTGTAGGCAAAATCAGCTACGGGCTCACCTTCCGTATCGAGCAGGGTGAATTGTTCATCGAAGCCGAACGAAATCGGAATAATCGGAGTAAAGGACGCACCACCACCGCTGTTGCCAATGATGACAGTTCCGGACCCGCCCATTACTGCGTTGCCATGATTACCAAGGCTTCCAACAACGACCGCCGGCAAGCCGTTAATCAGCACGCTGGTAATGACGTTGTCCGCTATCTGACTTCCACAGGCTGTGGGCTCGGTTTGTCTGGCTGCGCTCAAGCCATCAAAAAATACATCTGGCGAACCACTGGTAATAGGGTTCGAGCCATGACCCGGCATTGGGCATTCTGTAGGGTCAGACACCCGCGCTGCAGGTTTACCACTCATATGAAACTCCTTAATTGACGTGGATTTGATAAGAGCCGGCCGTGCTTCCAAAGCACCAACGGCAATCGATAGGATCAAATAATGCTACTTGATCCCAACTGGTTGTCTCGGCATCATGGGTTGACATTACACCTATGGCTTCAGTCTTGTGCCAGTGCATCTCCTTTGGGTGAGCAGCATCCAGGGTGTTGAGGAATGCGTTGTAGTCGGCAAGTTTCAAAAGATTATAGATTCCTCCCAATTTACTCGGAAGTTCATCACCCCAATTTAGATAGTATCCCTCCCCCCAACTACGCACATCGATGTGGGTAAACCACCCCATGGGCACTAGCTGTTCGTTTTGAATCAGAAGTTGACGGTTTTTTGCGGCAAAACCCAGGCAGATATGAAGATTTAAACCGCCTTCCTGCTCGGCCAAAACGCTAGGACAAAAAAATTGGGAAAGTGGCTGAGCTTCAAGATCAGAGTTTTGGGCTGCTAGCTCTGCGTCAAGTCGCGAGACAAATACCCGAACTACAGAGATTCCATTTGAGGTAGTTGTACAGCTCACCTCTTGATACTGACCATCGCTATTTTTTCTGGTCAAGCCATAGAGACGGATTGAAGATTTGAACGTAGAGGACTGATGCATCCATGCTCCAGATAATAATAACAAGGCACAAAAAATGAGAGGGAAAACTGCAATTGACTCAGTCTATTGAGCTCAATATAAAAGCATTTCAGAATCGCCTGTGGGACGTGCCCTTAGCCGGCTTAACAGAAATTGCCCCATCCCTTTCATGCGGATGTTGGTCAGATTGTCAGGTAAGGATAAATTTGTCGATGGTAAGCGTCTGGGCATTACGTGTTGTGTAACTAATCCGGTTACCGCCGATGCGGCAGCAGGCCCCTGATTCCACTTGCCCGCTGCGTGGGCAGGGGAGTCGGGACGTCCTTAAAAACTGTCCCTACAGGCAACTATGGTTCGATAACAGGACCGTCATGACTGGCCGCTTTTGGTCGTTTTCTGCCTTCCGCGACGGGCAGCAATCGGCCAGCGATTGCCTGCGCAGCCCAGGCGAATGGCCAAACCCCATTTTTCACCGTGCCGACTGACCAGCACCTAACGCACCGCGCCGCCCTCGAGCATGACGCGCGGCGCGTCTTCGTGAATGCCTTCCCTCATCCTGGTCCCACGCTGGATGGACCGCCCAAATTGCTAAAAAAACGAAGATGTTTCAGCGGATCAGCCAATACGGCCGGTGCGTTGGGGGCGTTCTACGCCCAATCCATCATCGGCCTGACGCAGATCGGCAAAGAGCGTGGGGGAGAGCTGTAGTTGATTTATCTTCAAGGCAGCGCGAATGAGCGCCTGACTTTCATGCTTAAAAATGGGAACCAACTGGTTCGGTGCAGGACGCTTTAACCAGCAAGGCTCGTACCAATTCTCGTACCACTGGCTGCGTTAAAGGGCGTTGGAACGAGATTGCTGGAGTACAAAAAACCCGGTTTTACTGCCCCTGCCGATCTACATGAACCAGCCCAAAATAGCGGTGTAATTCTGTTCCAGGGACATGAAACTACCTGTGGGATTTTACGCAAAGGGCAAGGGTACGGTGGCGGACACGGCGCTGCAAGCGTGAAGCGACAGCTTTACTCGTCGCGACCTTCCATCATGGTCCGTTTGAGCAGCACATAAACCGCTCCGGCGCCGCCGTGTTTAGCTTGGCAAGAGGTGAAGCCGAGTACCTGGGAATGCTGGCGCAGCCAGGTGTTGACGTGGCTTTTGATCATCGGCCGCTTGCCGTCCAGGCGCACAGCTTTGCCGTGGGTGACGCGCACGCAGCGGATTTCGAATTTGGTCGCTTCGGCAAGGAACGCCCACAGGGTTTCGCGGGCCTTTTCGACATTCATGCCGTGCAGGTCGAGGCTGCCTTCGAAGGGGATTTGGCCAATCTTCAGTTTGCGGATCTGGCTTTCCTGAACCCCGTCGCGGGCCCACATGAGCTCGTCTTCCGGGCCGACGTCGATCACAAACTGATCGGACAGACCGTCGACGGTGGTCGCATCGGTGCGCACGGTGGCAGCCTGACGCAGCTTGGCAATCTGCGCGCGGTCAGCCTTGGGTTTGCCGGTTTCGGCGCGATCGTGCTTGATCGGCTTGACGCCTTGGATCGCACTTTTGAACAGGGAAAAATCGTCGTCTTGCATGTCAGCCTCCGCGAAGGAGGGCAGTTTACCCAAGTCGCGACGCTATCCATAACAAACAATTGGAGCCCGGCCAGTGCCGAGCTCGAGGTTTCAGTCGTGTTTTTTCATCAGATGCGGAGCCATGTTCAGCTCTTGCGACTGGCGCGAGCGACGTCGGCAACGACGCCACAACCACACGCCGATGTACAACACCAGCAGGCCAATCACCAGGATCACCGCCGCGCCGGCCTTGTTGGTGTTCAGTTCGCCCATCGCGGGCGCGTGGCCGAGCAGACTGGCGCCGCCGGCCAGTGCCATCAGCACACCGAGCATCGCCAGCAGCGCGGCAATCGTTGCGCCGATTCGAAAACGCCAGTTGCTTTGGCCTTTGGGCCGCAAGCGGCGTGCGTCAAAACCATCGGATAACTTCATTCCGACCTTCCTCAATGGGTATCGGCCCTTCGACCGGGAGTTGACCGGGATGTTCCTGAGGCTAAGGCAATTGCAGCAAATGAGAGGCTTTTGCGGATGAGCGGCGGCATCGACCGCTCAGCGTCAGGCGATCAGATCAAATCGTGGGTCAGGGCGAGGGTGGCGAAGTTGTCCGCCATGATCGCCATTTCGGTCTGCTGCACATGTTCGGCGCTCAGCACGCTGTCCTTGTAGGGCAAATCGCGAGTGGCGCAGGCGTCTTCAACGAGTGTGCAACGGAAACCTAGGTTTTTCGCCGCGCGTACCGTGGTGCTGACGCTGGAATGGCTCATGAAACCGGCAACGATCAGGTCCAGCGAACCGAGTTCCTGCAAACGATCGTACAGCGGGGTGCCGTGAAACGCGCTCGGCAGCAACTTGCCGATGATGGTTTCGTCGCCCTGTGGCTCCAGGCCCGGGATGAATTCACCGCGCTCGCCCTGCGGATCGAACAGCCCGCCGACGGTGCCGAGGTGACGCACATGGACGATCGGCCGACCGGCTGCGCGGGCTGCGCTCACCAGTTGCTTGATGTTGGCGACGGCATTATCCATGCCGCTCAGGGCCAGCGGGCCGCTGAGGTATTCCTTCTGCGCATCGATGATGATCAGCGTCGCCTGGCTCAGTTTGGCCGCCGGGTAACCGCGGCCGCTGAGATGAAACATCGTTTGTGGAACGGACATTCTGGGGCTCCTTGGAGTGGGGCTTTTGCGACATTGTCCTCTGGCTGAGCGGTTCTGTGAATCGCTACTATCGCAGGCGCCGTCGTTGCTGGCGTGCAGCCTTGTCAAGATGCGCATTGTGTTCAATAGCCAATGGAAAATACAGATAAGTCCTACATCTGCTCGGCTGTTTTTCCCGCGTCGTCGTGGCGCGGTTTGGCTGGTAGAATCGCCAGTCGTTTTATTGCCACTCGTTTTATTTGGAGTTTGCCCCGTGATCACTTCCCGACTTCGTACCCTGCGCGACCATATCCGTTGGGCCGTCAGCCGCTTCCATGGGGAGGATCTGTTTTTCGGCCATGGGACCGACAACGCCTGGGACGAAGCCCGTCAACTGGTGTTGGGTTCGCTGCACTTGCCTTGGGAAATCGCTGACAGCTACCTCGATTGCGCGTTGGAAGACGACGAGCTGGTCAAACTGCAACGGCTGCTCAAGCGCCGCATCGAGGAGCGCATTCCCACCGCTTACCTGTTGGGCGAGGCGTGGTTCTGCGGCATGTCGTTCATCGTTGACGAGCGAGTGCTGATCCCGCGTTCACCGATTGGCGAGCTGATCGAAAAGCGTTTTGCGCCGTGGCTGGGCAACGATCCGCCGCGCATTCTCGACCTCTGCACCGGTTCCGGTTGCATCGGCATTGCCTGCGCCTACGAGTTCCAGAACGCCGAAGTGGTGCTGGCCGACCTGTCGTTCGAAGCGCTCGAAGTGGCCAACCAGAACATCGAACGCCACGGCGTCGATGAACGCGTGTACACGGTTCAGGGCGATGGTTTTGATGGTTTGCCGGGGCAGCGTTTCGACTTGATCGTGTCGAACCCGCCTTATGTCGATGCCGAAGATTTCGCCGACATGCCGGACGAATACCAGCACGAACCGGAGCTGGGCCTGGCGTGTGGTGAGGATGGTTTGAACCTGGTGCGCCGGATGCTCGCCGAAGCGGCGGATCACCTGACCGAGAAGGGGTTATTGATTGTCGAAGTGGGCAACAGCCAGGTTCACGTCGAAGCGCTATACCCGGAAGTCGATTTCGCCTGGCTCGATTTCGAGCGCGGCGGGCACGGTGTGTTCATGCTGACGGCGGAACAGTGCCGCGAGCATCAGGCCGTCTTCGCGTCCCGCGTCTGACCGCTATCATTTGTGGCGAGGGGGCTTGCCCCCGTTGGGTCGCGAAGCGGCCCGCGCACTTCCCCGCGCAGTTCAGCGTTTAACCGCAGCAAGCGGTTTACGCCTGCTGCGCTGTCGAACGGGGGCAAGCCCCCTCGCCACAACAAGCCCCCTCGCCACAAAGTGTTGCTACCGGTGCGTAGCAATCCAGATCAACAGTCCCGCCTGAAACACCGCAAATGCCACCAGGCAGGTAATGGTGAAGCGCAGCCCGGCGTCTTCACGTTTGTACTTGCTGACTTTCTCTTCGTGCTTCTTCAGCTTCACTTCCTGCTCAGCCAGGTTGTGCTCGGCTTGCTGAAGCATCTGCGCGGCTTCGAGAATTTCCACCTGCTGGAGCTTTTCGCTGTTCCAGTCCGCGAGTAGATCACCGACTTTCACTTCTTTGACGCTGCCCTTCAAATGCTGGGCATCGGCATACGCCACTTCAAAACCGTGCGCGCGCAAAAAGTGATCGCGGCGCAGGCGAGTGTCTTCGTTCAGTGCGTCTTTGTTGTTCAGGTCGGTGCCGTCGACGGTGTAGCCGGGCCAGCGTTTCTTCGCCCAACTGATGCCTTGAGCGGCGAGGTAACGGCCGATGCCACGGTTCAGCGGTTCGATTTGCAGCCCGCTGTCAGGGCCGAAATGCACGCGGCGGGTCTGGTGATCGACCCACACGTCCAGCAGATTCTGTTCCTTGCGCACCCGTTGGCCCGGCAGCTTGATGGTCAAGCGCATCAGGCTGAGTTCCTTGCTGTTGCGCTCGGCGTAACCGAATTCAACAAAGCGCAACGGCCGCCCGCCGGTGTTGCGATCGGTCTTCAACGGCGCCAGACGCAGCATTCTGTGGTGCTCGGCATGCACATCCGCCCACGGCAGCTCGACCGCTGGCGGTGCTTCTTTTTCAGCGCTGGTGTCGGGTGAAGTCTGGGTATCAGTCATAACGGCGAGATCCTGTCCAAGCTCTGCTTGCCGCCAGTCATAGCGCTGGCGACAAAGGCTTATCGGCCGTTTTACTCAAGACTGGAGGGCAATCAGCGCTTAACGGGTGCGAAGTCCGTCAATAAACCCAAGGATGCGCGCGCCCAGTTCGGCGGCCAGCGGCAATTGCGGGTCCTTGTACGAGGCCAATTGACGCTTCACGTCGTTGGGGACGATGCGCATCACGTGGTTCATGCCTTCGATCACCGCCAGTTCGGCGTCCGGTTTGGCTTCCTTGAGCAGCTTGGCGTCACCGACGCCGACCTGGATATCGTTGGTGCCCTGAACGATCAGCGCCGGCATTTTCAGTTTGGCAAACGCGGCGGCCGGGTCCTGACGGAACAATGAAATCAGGTAGGGCTGCACGCTTGGACGGAAAATCACCTGCAGTTGTGGCGGGACATTTTCGTCGGTGCGCCCGGCCTTGAGGCTGTCGAGCAATTCATTGCTGCGCAGCATCAGCGGTGGCGGCAGGCGATTGCTCAATTGCTGACGCAACACTTGGTCAACCGGGCGCGCGCTGCCGGACATGGAAATCACCGCCGATGCATCGACACTCGGCGCCGCCAGCGTGGCGATCAAGGCGCCTTCGCTGTGGCCCAGCAGAATCAACGGGCCAAAACGCGGATCAGCCTTGAGCTTCTGGCCCCAGGCCTCGGCGTCGGCAACGTAGGCTTCCACCGACAGATTGCGCTCGTCCGGGGTCGCGGCAAGGCTCGCCGCGACGCCGCGCTTGTCGTAGCGCACGCTGGCAATATTGTGTTTGGCCAACACCCACGCCAGCCGTTTGAGGCTGTCGTTGCGTCCGCCATCCGGGTTATTGCCGTCGCGATCTGTAGGACCGGAGCCGGAAATGATCAGGACAACGGGCACAGGCGTGTCGGATTTAGGCAACAGCAGGGAGCCGAAAAGCTCCCCGGTGCCGGTGATCAAACTGATTGGCCGCTGTAGGACAGTGGCCTGGGCGAAGCCGGTAAACAGGGTAAGGCTCAAGACTAGAACTCGCAGCATCATCACGCCATCATCAACAAGGTGCCGGTTGGACTCGCGGGCACCCAATAAGGTTCGCAGGTGGAAAGGTTAAGGCTGGAAAGGTTCGAGGATGAACTACTTGGGTAGCCTGCGTATACTGGCGCGCATTACGTATTCAGGTTCGATTTCACGGAGCGTCCCGCATGTCCGGCAATACCTACGGCAAGCTGTTCACGGTCACCACCGCTGGCGAAAGCCATGGTCCGGCGTTGGTCGCCATTGTCGACGGCTGCCCGCCGGGGCTGGAGATTTCCCTGGAGGATCTGCAGCGTGACCTTGATCGGCGCAAGCCCGGCACCAGCCGCCACACCACGCAACGCCAGGAAGCCGACGAAGTCGAAATCCTCAGCGGCGTGTTTGAAGGTCGCACCACCGGTTGCGCGATTGGTCTGTTGATCCGCAACACCGACCAGAAGTCCAAGGACTACTCGGCGATCAAAGACCTGTTCCGCCCGGCGCACGCCGACTACACCTACCACCACAAGTACGGCGAACGCGATTACCGCGGCGGCGGTCGCAGCTCGGCGCGGGAAACCGCGATGCGCGTGGCGGCCGGGGCGATTGCCAAGAAATACCTGGCGAGCCAAGGCATTGTCATTCGCGGTTACATGAGCCAGCTCGGCCCGATCGAAATCCCGTTCAAGACCTGGGATTCGGTGGAGGACAACGCGTTCTTTAGCCCCGACCCGGACAAAGTGCCGGAACTGGAAGCCTATATGGACCAGTTGCGCCGCGACCAGGATTCGGTCGGCGCAAAAATCACCGTGGTTGCCGAAGGCGTGATGCCCGGCCTCGGCGAGCCGATCTTCGATCGCCTCGACGCCGAACTGGCCCACGCGCTGATGAGCATCAACGCGGTCAAAGGCGTGGAAATCGGCGCCGGTTTCGCCAGCGTCGCCCAGCGCGGCACCGAGCACCGCGACGAGATGACCCCGGACGGTTTCCTCAGCAACAATGCCGGCGGCATCCTCGGCGGGATCTCCTCCGGCCAGCCAATCGTCGCGCACCTGGCGTTGAAGCCGACCTCCAGCATTACCACGCCGGGCCGCTCGATTGACGTCAATGGCAACCCGGTCGATGTCATCACCAAGGGCCGTCACGACCCGTGCGTCGGCATCCGCGCCACGCCGATTGCTGAAGCGATGATGGCCATTGTGTTGATGGATCACCTGCTGCGTCATCGTGGGCAAAACGCCGATGTGCGCGTGAACACGCCGGTGTTGGGTCAGCTGTAATGGCTGACCTCAAAGCCGTTTTGGTCTGAGGACCATGGCGGCGCTCCCGTACTGGCGGCTGTCCAGTTTTTACCTGTTCTATTTCGCCTTGCTCGGTTCGACAGCGCCATTTCTGGCGCTGTATTTCGATCACCTCGGATTTTCCAGCGCGCGCATCGGCGAGCTGGTGGCGATCCCGATGTTGATGCGCTGCGTCGCGCCGAACATCTGGGGCTGGCTCGGCGACTACACCGGCCGGCGCCTGGCCATCGTGCGTTTCGGCGCTGTCTGTACGTTGCTCACGTTCTCGCTGATCTTCGTCAGCAAAACCTACGCCTGGCTGGCGATGGTCATGGCGCTGCACGCATTCTTCTGGCACGCGGTGTTGCCGCAATTCGAAGTCATCACGCTCGCACATTTGAACGGTCAGACCTCGCGTTACAGTCAGATTCGCTTGTGGGGCTCGATCGGTTTCATCATCACCGTGGTTGCGCTCGGGCGCGTGTTCGAATGGCTGAGCCTGGACGTCTACCCGATTGCGCTGGTGCTGATCATGGCCGGGATTGTCGTCAGCAGCGTGTGGGTGCCGAACGCGCAACCGCTGCACAGCGAACGCGTGGCGGGGCAGGGTTTTCTCAAGCAATTGCGCAGCCCCGGCGTATTGGCGTTTTATGCCTGCGTGGCGCTGATGCAGATGAGCCACGGCCCGTATTACACCTTTCTGACCTTGCACCTTGAGCGACTCGGTTACAGCCGCGGCGTGATCGGCATGCTCTGGGCGGTCGGCGTGGTCGCTGAAGTGCTGATGTTCCTCGCCATGAGCAAAATCCTCGCGCGTTTCTCGGTGCGCCGGGTGCTGATGGCAAGTTTTCTGCTGGCGGCGCTGCGCTGGTTGCTGCTAGGTTCGTTTGCCGAATTTCTCTGGGTGTTGCTGTTCGCCCAAGTGCTGCACGCGGCAACGTTCGGCAGCTTTCACGCTGCTGCCATCCAGTTCGTGCAACGTAGTTTCGGCGCACGCCAGCAAGGTCAGGGCCAGGCGTTATACGCGGCGTTGGCCGGCACCGGCGGCGCGCTTGGCGCGTTGTATTCCGGTTACAGCTGGAATGCCCTCGGCGCAACATTGACCTTTAGTATTGCCAGCCTCGCAGCCTTCGCCGCTGCCGTTATCATTGCCACACGCATGCAAGAGGACCGGCCATGAGCCTTACCCGTGAACACCTCGCCCAGGAAATCATCGACGCCGGGCGTTTTCTCTATGGACGCGGTTGGTCGCCGGCCACCAGCAGCAATTACTCGACGCGCCTGTCGCCGACCGAAGCGCTGCTGACCGTATCCGGCAAGCACAAAGGCCAGCTCGGCATCGACGATGTGCTGGCCACCGACCTGTCGGGCAATAGCCTGGAGCCGGGCAAAAAGCCGTCCGCCGAAACCTTGTTGCACACGCAGCTGTATAGCTGGCGCACGGAGATCGGCGCGGTGTTGCACACGCATTCGGTCAACGCCACGGTGCTGTCGCGCCTGACGCCGGAAGATTTTATCGAGTTCGAAGACTACGAATTGCAGAAAGCCTTCAGCGGTATTTCGACCCACGAATCGTTGGTGCGCGTGCCGATTTTCGACAATGATCAGGACATTGCGCGCCTCGCCGCCAAGGTGCAGCCTTGGCTCGACGCCCATCCCGATTGTGTCGGTTATCTGATTCGCGGCCACGGCCTCTACACCTGGGGCGCGCGCATGAGCGACGCGTTGCGGCAGATCGAGGCTTTTGAATTTCTGTTCGAGTGCGAGTTGAAGACCCGCAGCGTCCTGAACCGCCAAGGCTGACTTCACCAGAAGCAGCGTGTTTGCCTGTTTAAACGCCGCGCCCGACCGGTCTGCAAGAACCGGACGGCGCTGCCGCTACCGAGGAATTGCCCCATGAGCAGCCTGTCCGTTTATCACGTCTCCAGCCCGGAAATACCCAACAAGGTATTGACCCATTTCGAAGACATCGCCTCGACCCTCGCCGAACAAGGCGTGCGTTTCGACCGCTGGCAAGCCGCCGCAAAAATCCAGCCGGGCGCCAGTCAGGAAGAAGTGATCGCGGCGTATCAGCAACAAATCGACAAACTGATGACCGAGCGCGGTTACGTCACCGTCGATGTCATCAGCCTGAACAGCGACCATCCGCAGAAAGCCGAATTGCGCGCCAAGTTTCTCGATGAGCACCGGCATGGCGAAGACGAAGTCAGATTTTTCGTCGCCGGGCGTGGCTTGTTTACCCTGCACATCGACGATTACGTCTACGCCGTACTCTGCGAGAAAAACGACCTGATTTCGGTGCCGGCCGGCACGCCGCACTGGTTCGACATGGGCGAACATCCGCATTTCGTGGCGATTCGTCTGTTTAACAATGCTGAAGGCTGGGTGGCCAAATTCACCGGCGAAGACATCGCCAGCCGTTTCCCACGCCTGGAGGACTGAGCCGATGCCGATCAAAGCGATTCTCACCGACATCGAAGGCACCACCAGCGCGGTGAGTTTTGTCTTCGACGTGCTGTTCCCGTACGCCGCCAAACACTTGCCGGACTTCGTTCGGCAAAACGCCGGTCGCGCCGATGTCGCCGAGCAACTGGATGCCGTGCGCCGTGACAGCGATGAACCGCAGGCGGATGTCGAGCGAGTCATCGAGATTCTGCTGGGCTGGATCGCCGAAGACCGCAAAGCCACGCCGCTCAAGGCAATCCAGGGCATGGTCTGGGAGCAGGGTTATCAGGCCGGGCAGTTGAAGGGCCACGTTTACCCGGACGCGGTTGACGCGCTGAAGCGCTGGCATCAGGACGGTTTTCAACTGTTTGTGTATTCCTCCGGCTCGATCCAGGCACAGAAGCTGATCTTCGGGTGCTCGGAGGCGGGGGATTTGTCGCCGCTGTTCAGCGGGTATTTCGACACGACTTCCGGGCCGAAGCGTGAGGCGCAGTCGTATCAGCGCATTACCCAGGCGATTGGCGTGGCAGCGGGGGAGATTCTGTTCCTGTCCGACATCGTCGAAGAACTCGACGCGGCGCGAACGGCGGGTATGGCAACGTGCGGTTTGGCGCGTGAGGGTGGCGAGTTGGCAGGGCACGTGACCGTCGACAGCTTCGGCAAAATCGATCCCTGCGCGTTCTAAACCATCACCGCAGTACCTTGTAGGAGTGAGCCTGCTCGCGATGGCGGTTTGTCATCCAGCATCATTGTTGACTGACACTCCGCCATCGCGAGCAGGCTCACTCCTACAATGGGTCGCATTCCACAGTTGCTGCCGGGGCGCTATAGCAATTTCCAGACCCCACAAACAACTCAGGCCGTGAAGCGATAACGCTCACGGCCTGTCTGTTTGCAGCGTCGAACGATTTACGCCGAGTGGTACGTCGGCAGGGCAAATCGTTGTTGGCTCTGCAGCATCGAAATCTGCGGCAGTTCACTGGCCTGTTCAGCCAGGTCACGGCGGATCGCGCTGATCACCCACGACAACTGATCGCCAGCGTGCAACTGCTGGTAAGAGATCGAGCGTTTGAACACTTTGCCTTCGGCGCTGCGCAATGTCAGCAGGATGCCACCGTCAGGTCGAGCCTGGGTGGTCACGTCGAAGTTGGAGAACAGGGAGTTAAATTTTTCTTGGATCAGGCTCATGTCTATCAGCTCCGTTAGCACTTGATTAGCAAGCATGGAGAGGTAGTTGCAGTGATTGTGCCAGCACGAGCCAATTAAAAAACCGTTATAAATCAATAAGTTATTTATATGTCGAATTTATGCTTTCGTGCAATCTGCATGAATAGCCATCGTGCATCCTGCATTTTGCGTGGTTTTGCACGATTCAACGGAACCAAAGGCACAAGCAAGGATCGTGTTTTCGCGTGTCCCGGCAGCGGATACAAAACATTGCAAAAACCGCGTGTACAGCGTCGGAACGGCTGACGTATTTTCGGGCTCATTCCATGCCGCCCGATAATAAGAAGACCGACCGGGAGCTACCATGCGCGACACGATCACCTGGGGCATGATGCTCCGCAAATTACCGACGATCGCCAAAGCCATTCCCCGCGTGGTGAAGGGCATGAAAGTCGCCAACGTCAAGGACCCGACCCAACCGTGTGGCCTCGCCTGGACCTTCGAACAGGCGACTTTGCGCAACCCCGACGGCCTCG
Source organism: Pseudomonas sp. 43NM1 (assembly GCF_002836905.1). Classification (NCBI taxonomy): domain Bacteria; kingdom Pseudomonadati; phylum Pseudomonadota; class Gammaproteobacteria; order Pseudomonadales; family Pseudomonadaceae; genus Pseudomonas; species Pseudomonas sp. 43NM1. The sequence goes on from NZ_MKGS01000141.1 coordinate 28,504, forward strand.
CGCTGCTGCAAAACGACGTGGCGCTGACCTATGCGCAGGTCAATCAGTGGGCCAATCGCATCGCTCATCATCTGATCAGCCAAGGCATCGGCAAGGGCGACGCGGTGGCGATTTTCATCGAGAACCGCCCGGAACTGCTGGTGAGCATTCTCGCCGTGGCCAAGGTCGGCGCGATCAGCGCGTTGCTCAACACTTCGCAGACTCGTGACGCGCTGGTTCACAGCCTTAACCTCGTGGCGCCGGTCGCGATCATCGTCGGCGAAGAGCTGGTGCCGGCGTATTCCGCAGTCCGCCAGCGCGTAGCGATTGCCGAAACCCGCACCTGGTTTGTCGCCGACCGCGAAACTTATGGCAGTCCGGGCATTTCGCCCGACGACTTTATCAACTTGATGGAAGTCAGCGCCGACGCTGGCGACGCCAGCCGAAACCACAACCCGCCAAGCAGCCAACAGGTGTTTTGCGATGACACCTGCTTTTACATCTACACCTCCGGCACCACCGGGCTGCCCAAGGCCGGCGTGTTCAAACACGGGCGCTGGATGCGCAGCTCGGCGAGTTTCGGTTTGATCGCGCTGGACATGCGCCCCGAAGACGTCGTCTATTGCCCGTTGCCGCTGTATCACGCCACCGGCCTGTGCGTGTGCTGGGGGTCGGCGATCAGCGGCGCCTCGGCGTTTGCGATTCGCCGCAAATTCAGCGCCAGCCAGTTCTGGAGCGACGTGCGCAAATACCGCGCGACCACCCTCGGTTATGTCGGCGAATTGTGCCGTTACCTGGTCGATCAACCGCCCAGCGCCGATGACAACCAACACGGCGTGACCAAGATGATCGGCAACGGCCTGCGCCCCGGCGCGTGGCAACAATTCAAGACGCGCTTCGGCGTCGGCCACATCTGCGAGCTCTACGCGGCGAGCGACGGCAACATTGGTTTCAGCAACATTCTCAACTTCGACAACACCATCGGTTTCTCGTTGATGAACTGGGAGCTGGTGGCGTACGACCACGACAGCGGCGCGCCAATTCGCAACGCCAAGGGTTTGATGAGCAAAGTCGCCAACGGCGAGCAGGGTTTGTTGCTCGCCAGAATCGACGACAAAGCGCCGCTCGACGGCTACACCGATCCGCAGAAAACCGAAAAAGTCGTGCTCCGCGATGTGTTCAGCAAGGGCGACCGCTATTTCAATACCGGCGACTTGCTGCGCAACATCGGTTTTGGCCATGCGCAGTTTGTTGATCGCTTGGGCGACACCTATCGCTGGAAGGGCGAAAACGTCTCGACCACCGAAGTCGAAAACATTCTGCTGCAACACCCGAACATTTCCGAAGCCGTGGCTTACGGCGTGGAAATCTGCAACACCAATGGCCGCGCCGGCATGGCCGCGATCACGCCCGCCGAGTCGCTGGCGACCCTGGATTTCAGCGAATTGCTGAGTTTTTTGCAGGCACAAATGCCGGCGTACGCAGTTCCGTTATTTCTGCGGGTGAAGGTCAAAATGGAAACCACCGGGACCTTCAAATATCAGAAAACCCGGCTCAAGGATGAGGGTTTCGATCCGGGCAAAACCGCTGATGATCCGATCTATGCGTGGCTGCCGGGCAGCCAGACTTACGTGCAAGTGACTGCGCAGGTGTTGGCAGATATTTACGCGGGCAAGTACCGCTATTAAATCTGGCTATGGCAGCGCATGAGAAAAAATGAGTGACAGGCGCGAGGGCGCTCGGGAAACTGTCGGCTTTTGCGAACGACCAATATGGAGTCCCTATGTCAGACCAAAGCCGCCAGATGACGCCCGAAGAAGCTGCTGAATTTGCCGAACAGGTGTTCAACAAAGCGCGCGAGGGCGATGCCGCGATGATGGCTGCGCTGCTGACCAAAGGCTTGCCGCCGAACCTGCGCAACCACAAGGGCGACACGTTGTTGATGCTCGCTGCGTACCACTGTCACGCCGAGACGGTGAAAGTATTGCTCGAGCACAAGGCCGATCCCGAGATCCGCAACGACAACGGCCAGAGCCCGATTGCCGGCGCCGCGTACAAGGGCGATCTGGCGGTGGTCAAAGCGCTGGTGGAAGGCGGGGCGCAGGTTGACGGCTCGTCGTTCGATGGCCGCACGGCGCTGATGATGGCGGCCATGTTCAACCGCGTGGAAATCGTCGATTACCTGATCAGCAAAGGTGCCGACCCGCGCGCCAAGGACGCCAATGGCGTGACCGCCATCGATGCGGCGAAAACCATGGGCGCGGTGGATACCATGGCGCAACTTGAGAAGCTGCTGGCCTGAACCCGAACCTGCCGCTGATCCCGTAGGCCTGGCTTGCCCGCGATGGCGATTGTGCTGATGTCATCGCGGGCAAGCCTTGCTCCCACAGCGTCAATGGGCGGCGTAATGCTGTATCCTTCGCGCCCTCAAAATTCTCCTTCGCTACAGGATCCGCGCCATGAAAACCGCACTCGTCGAACTCATCAGCAAAATCAGCTCCGGGTGCATGGGCGATGACGAAATCCTCAAGATCGCTGACGAAGCGGCGCAGGCCTACGCTGATCCGCAAGCTTTCCTGACAGCCAATCCCGACATCAACTACGACGACACCTTCCCAATGCCATTGGGCGAGTGGGTGGTGGTCGGCAGTCTGCCGGAAACCGTGCTGTTCCAGGCTGACACCTACATGGATTTGTTCGCGCAGATCGTCGCCTCGTTCGGCCCCGGCGTCGACTTCAACGTCAAACCCAAGCAACTGGCCAAGACTGAAGCCCTGACGGCGCTCAACCGCATTCAGGTGCAGATGAGCAGCATGAACAAGGAAAACGGTGGTTACACGCTGATGAACTTCAGCCAGTTGCTCGACGACGAACTGCAAGTGGTGCTGGTTTACGGCAACGACGTGCCGCGTGTTCTGCAGTTGTGCGCCGAAGTCGGCATCGCTGCCGCGCCGTCTCTGGAAGCGCTGAAAGTGGCGGTTCACGTTTAATGCAATAAAACGGAACCCTCGTCAGGGCCGGCTATCCTAAGACTGCATGCCACTATCTAGGGAGCAACACCATGGGTTCGACGTTTAACGGTCTGATTGGCCTGATCATTTTCGCCCTCGACATCTGGGCCATCATCAACGTGCTGAAAAGCGGCGCTACCACCGGGATGAAAATCGTCTGGGTGCTGCTGATCCTGTTGCTGCCGGTGCTGGGCCTGATCATCTGGGCCATCGCCGGACCACGAGGCAATGTGCGCATCTGACCTTGTACCCGGCTCCCCTGCGGGAGCGAGGCTTGCCCGCGAAGAGATCGTGTCATTCGACATTGATATCGACTGACACGACGTCTTCGCGGGCAAGCCTCGCTCCTGCAGGAATTCGGTGCGTGATCATGTGAGGTTCGACCTGTCATGTTCCGCAACGTAGAATGCGCGCCTTTCCCGGGCAATCGAGCCTTTCGATTGGCCATCATGGGCGGGTAACCGTCCGTTGCCGCCGCATTCATCGGAGCACTTCCCATGAGCACCACCAAGACCAGCGAATACCTGGAAACCCTGTACGAAGGCTACGGCCAGCGTTTTCGCATGGAAAAACTGCTGCACGAAGTGCGCACCGAACACCAGCATCTGGTGATCTTCGAAAACCCGCGCATGGGCCGGGTCATGGCGCTGGACGGTGTGATCCAGACCACCGAAGCCGACGAATTCATCTACCACGAGATGCTCACCCACGTGCCGATCCTTGCCCACGGCGCCGCCAAGCGCGTGCTGATCATCGGCGGCGGCGACGGCGGTATGCTGCGCGAAGTGGCGAAACACGGCAGCGTCGAGCACATCACCATGGTCGAGATTGACGGCACCGTGGTCGACATGTGCAAAGAGTTTCTGCCGAACCACTCGAAGGGTGCTTACGACGACCCACGGCTGAACCTGGTCATCGACGACGGCATGCGATTTGTCGCCACCACTACGGAAAAATTCGACGTGATCATCTCCGACTCGACCGATCCGATCGGGCCGGGCGAAGTGCTGTTCTCGGAGAACTTCTACCAGGCGTGCCACCGCTGCCTGAACGAGGGCGGCATTCTGGTAACGCAAAACGGCACGCCGTTCATGCAACTGGGCGAAGTGCAAACCACCGCCGGACGCCTGCGCAGCCTGTTCCCGGACTGGCATTTCTATCAAGCGGCCGTGCCGACTTACATTGGCGGCGCGATGACGTTTGCCTGGGGCGCGACCAACACCGCTTACCGCAAACTGTCGCGCGAAACCCTGCAACAGCGCTTCGCCGGCAGCGGCATCGTTACCCGTTACTACAACCCGGAAGTGCACATCGGCGCCTTCGCCATGCCGCAGTACGTGTTGAACGCGATCAACAAGCCAAGTAACGACTAACCCGTCCCGAACCAACGTAATTCCCGGCAGGAGCAGAGCTTGCTCGCGAAAGCGGTGTACCCGTCGACAGGTGTTTTGACTGATACAGCGTCTTCGCGAGCAAGCTTTGCTCCTACAGGGTTGCGGTAAATTTTTGCTGACCCAGCGACGCAATCCGTTTGAACGATCACACAGTGCAAAAGTCCAGATAGTTGTAAGCCCATTTGCGGGTTTGATCGAGGAGGCACTGATGTCAAAGTGGAAAATCACTTTCGTAGATGATCACGGTGAAACGGTCGATGAAGTCTTCGAGTGCGAGGAATGCCCGGATAACGAGCACGCCGCCAAACTCATCAAGGCTCGATTCCTGCCGGTGGCTGCCGAGCTGGATCTGAATGATCTGGAAGGCCGGACCACTGATGCCAGCGTCAAAAGTCTGAAAACCCAGAACAGCATAGAAATCCTCGGCATTACGCCTGCCTGAACCTCATCTGTCTCATTCTCAACCAGACCTTGGCAGCAGCTCCGAGATGGGGCTACTCTGCAAGCGAGATCAGCGATTGGATCGCTAAGGTCTGGTCTTGTCAGCTACATGCTTAAACCCCGGCGGCAACCTGATTACGGGTTGACGTAATGTCCTCGCCAATCGGTCGCGGGCAATGGGAGTACGGAAAGTCTATCCATATTTTTCAGGAGGACGATTCATGAGCACAGCCTATCAAGAAGACATCAGCACCAGCGTGCTGCGCCGCATGAAGGAAGGCGGTTTCGATTTTTCACGGTTCCATCCCATCGAGTTCTACGCAATTTTCCCGGACGAGGAACGGGCCCGCAGAGCAGCAGTGCATTTTTGTGGTGAATCGCTGAACGCGCAGGTCAGCGTGCGTGACGACGGCGCCTGGCATTTGGAGTTAAGCAAAGTGATGCACGCCACCTACGACGGTATTGGCGATTTCGAGCAGGATTTCGAGGCGGTGGTCGAGCCTCTGGGCGGAATTATCGAGGGCTGGGGCGTCAAGCAGGAGGTACGAGGGCTACTCGCATAACACTATGAACAGCGACAACATCCACTAACGGCTGACCTTCGGGTTGGCCGTTTTCGTTTTTGCGCAGGCATGAATCCTTGTAGGAGCTGAGCTTGCTCGCGAAGGCGTCCGATCAGACACAACTGTATTGGCTGACCCACCGCTATCGCGAGCAAGCTCGGCTCCCACAGGGATTGTGTGCATTCCGCCCTTGTAGGAGCTGAGCTTGCTCGCGAAGGCGTCCGATCAGACACAACTGCATCGGCTGACCCACCGCTATCGCGAGCAAGCTCGGCTCCCACAGGGATTGGGTGTATTGGAGTGAGCGCGTGTCACGGCTGGGTTTTGCGCCCGGCCATGTGTTGCAGATACGCGACCAACTTATCCAGATCCGCCGTCGGCAATACCTGCTCGGAGAAGCCCGGCATTTTCGCCTGTGGCCAATGGCGCAGGCTTTGCGGGTCGCGGATGTAGCGTTTGAGGAAGTCGGCGCCGAAATATTCGGTGGGGTTGTACGGGATATTCAGGTCCGGCCCAAACTGCGCATCGCCCGCACCATTGAGCCGGTGGCACGCCAGGCAATTCTTCTGAAACAGCGCAAATCCCTGGTTCACCGGATCGTCCGCCTTCAACGCCGGATCCGGCAACAACGCCGGAAAGCGCTCTGCTACCGGCGCCATACGCTTGATGCTGGCGACCTGAAACGGCCATTGCTCGGGGCTGATATTGCCGGCCTGCGGATCGGTCCAGACCAGATAAAACGGCCCGGCGCTGGGTTTGTTCGCCGACAGCGCCGGCCACGGTTTGCCCGGATCTTCAATCGCCAGCCAGGCCTGCGCGCCGTGCTTATTGAGCAACGGCGCGGCCGCCAATTCAGCGGCAAAACCATCGAGTGCCACGGCTTGCAGATGATCTTCAGGTTTAACGCCAGTCAACAACGCAGCCAGCGGCACCGCTTGATAGTGCATGTCGCGTTTGTAGGAAACGTCGTTGCTGATATTGATGGTCTGGACCTGAGGATGCTTGAGCAACTCCTCGGTCTGCCAGGTGCGAGTGCTCGCGCCCAGCTGCAGGTTCAGCTGTGCGGCAAACAGGGGCGTGCCGAACAGCATGGCCCCAATCAGTAAAAAAGCTCTCAAATGATCGCCGTCCATGTCGTGGAAGTGCCGGGAAGGTTGGCACACCCACGCTGGCTCGGGTAGCGAGCCAGGCAACTTTTCCAATCAAAGCCGTTCGGGCGATAACAAAACCTGGCGCCGTTTTCGATCAGCCGCCTAACCAATCACCTTGGTCAGGTTGGGCAAAATCAACAACAGCGTGGTGGCGAATAAGATGAGTCCCGCTTGACGTACTTTCGAATGTTTGAACATGGCTGACCGCCTTTTTTGTTATTTGCTGATGCCTGCCTGCATATCTCCATGACGGCAAAGCGCTGCACTTCCTGTAAGACGAGTGCCTCGGCAAAACCCGACGACAACTTCGTACATGTTCACCTTAGAGCCCGCGTCACTCGTGGTTTAGATCCATTTCGTCTGGTGTGCAGGAAAAAAGCTCTTAAAAAGGCATGAGGCCTATCGCCAGCTGCGTGGACGCCCGTTGGCTAGACACCTTGGTCACCTGAAACGGTTAATCCGATAGCTGACTACCGTCCGTCTGAGCGTGAGCGTCAACGTCGATGAGCATTGCGGTCATTGAATCCAGCGCCGCTGGGCTTAAGGTGACCACTCAGCATTTACTCCCCGTACAGGTTCGAGGACGTCATGACCCAAGCTTTGATTTTCGACGCGCTACGCACGCCCCGTGGCAAAGGCAAGGCTGATGGCGCGCTGCACAGCGTCAAACCGGTGAACCTGGTGGCCGGGTTGCTGACGGCGTTGCAACAACGCACGTCCCTCGACACCAGCCAGGTCGATGACGTGGTGCTCGGTTGCGTCACGCCGATCGGCGATCAAGGTTCGGACATCGCCAAGACCGCCACGCAAGTTGCCGATTGGGACGTCAGCGTCGCGGGCGTGCAAATCAACCGGTTCTGCGCTTCGGGCCTGGAAGCGGTGAACCTCGGCGCAATGAAAGTTCGTTCCGGTTTCGAGGATCTGGTGGTGGTCGGCGGCGTCGAGTCGATGTCGCGCGTGCCGATGGGCAGCGACGGCGGCGCGTGGGCGCTGGACCCGGCAACCAACCTGCACAGCCATTTCACCCCGCAAGGCGTCGGCGCCGACCTGATCGCCACCATCGAAGGTTTCAGCCGTCAGGACGTCGATGCCTACGCGCTGCACTCGCAGCAAAAAGCTGCGCGGGCGAGGGCGGATGGGTCGTTCAACAAATCACTGGTGCCGGTACAGGACCAGAACGGCATCATCCTGCTCGATCACGATGAATTCATCCGCGCCGAATCGACGCTGGAAGGCCTCGGCAAGCTCAAGCCGAGTTTCGAGATGATGGGGCAAATGGGTTTCGACGCCACTGCACTGCGCGTTTACAGCCACATCGAGCGGATCAACCACGTGCACACGCCGGGCAACAGCTCCGGGATCGTCGACGGCGCCGCGCTGATGCTGATTGGCTCCGAAGCCAAGGGCCGCGCGCTGGGTCTGCAACCGCGAGCGCGGATCGTCGCAACGGCGGTCACCAGCACCGACCCGACGATCATGCTCACCGGCCCGGCGCCGGCCACGCGCAAAGCCTTGGCCAAAGCCGGGTTGCGCGTCGAAGACATCGATCTGTTCGAGGTCAACGAGGCCTTCGCCTCGGTGGTGTTGAAGTTCATCAAGGACATGGCGATCGACCCGGACAAGGTCAACGTCAATGGCGGCTCGATTGCCATGGGCCATCCATTGGGCGCCACTGGTTGCGCGATCCTCGGCACCTTGCTCGATGAACTGGAAACCCGGCGTCTGCGTTATGGCCTAGCGACCTTGTGTGTCGGCGGCGGCATGGGCATTGCCACCATCATCGAACGCCTCTGAGCCCCGACTTCAAGGAAATTCCCTCATGACTGAAGCGATTCGTTACGACAAAGGCCAAGACCAGATCGTGGTCCTGACCATCGACATGCCGGGCCAGAGCGCCAACACCATGAACGCGGTTTACCGCGACGCCATGGCCACCTGCGTCGCCCGGCTGGTGGCGGACAAGGACAACATCGCCGGGGTGATCATCACTTCGGCGAAGAAGACTTTTTTTGCCGGGGGCGACCTCAACGAGCTGATCAAGGTTGGCAAACCCGAAGCCAAAGCGTTCTACGACATGGTGCTGACCCTGAAAGGGCAATTGCGTACCCTGGAAACACTGGGCAAACCGGTGGTCGCCGCGATCAACGGCGCGGCGCTGGGCGGCGGCTGGGAAATCTGCCTGGCCTGCCATCATCGGGTCGCGCTGGACAATCCAGCGGTGCAACTCGGCCTGCCGGAAGTGACGCTCGGCTTGCTGCCGGGCGGCGGCGGGGTGGTGCGCATGGTGCGCATGTTGGGCCTGGAGAAAGCGTTGCCGTACTTGCTCGAAGGCAAAAAGGTCCGCCCGCAACAGGCGTTGCAAGCAGGGTTGATCGATCAATTGGCAGCGGATCAGGATGAATTGCTCGGCAAGGCGCGGGCGTGGATCGCGGCCAATCCGAGCGCCGTGCAGCGCTGGGACGTGAAGGGTTATCAGATCCCGGGCGGCACACCGTCGAACCCGAAAGTCGCGCAGATGCTGGCCATCGCGCCGTCGATCCTGCGCGCCAAAACCCAGGGCTGCATGCCCGCGCCGGAAAAAATCCTCTGCGCGGCAGTCGAAGGCGCACAGGTCGATTTCGACACTGCGCACTTGATCGAGACGCGCTATTTCACCGAATTGACCACCGGCCAGGTCGCAAAAAACCTCATTGGCACCTTCTGGTTTCAACTGAATGAGATCAATGCCGGCGGTTCGCGGCCGCAGGGTTTTGCGCCTTATGTGACCAAGAAGGTCGGCGTGCTTGGCGCCGGCATGATGGGCGCCGGGATCGCGTTCGTCAGCGCTTCGGCGGGCATCGAGGTGGTGCTCAAGGACATCAACGTTGCGGCGGCGGAGAAGGGTAAAGCGCATTCCGCTTCGTTGCTGGAGAAGAAAGTGGCGCGCGGTCAGTTGAGCGCCGAACAGCGCGACGCGGTGCTGGCGCGGATCAAAACCACCGACAGCGATGCCGACCTGGCCGGTTGCGACCTGGTAATTGAAGCGGTGTTTGAAGATCGCGAATTGAAAGCCAAGGTGTCTGCGGCGGCGCAGCAAGTCGTCGGCGCCGACGCGTTGATCGCGTCCAATACCTCGACGTTGCCAATCAGCGGCTTGGCCACTGCGGTGCCGGATCAAAGCAAATTCATTGGCCTGCACTTCTTCAGTCCAGTGGAAAAAATGCCGCTGGTGGAAATCATCAAAGGCAGCCGCACCAGCGACGAAAGCCTGGCGCGCGGTTTCGATTTCGTCCTGCAAATCAAGAAAACCCCGATTGTCGTCAACGACAGTCGCGGCTTCTTTACCTCGCGGGTGTTCGGCACGTTCACCAATGAAGGCATCGCCATGCTCGGCGAAGGCGTGAGCGCGCCGATGATCGAGACCGAGGCGCGCAAAGCCGGGATGCCGATCGGGCCGCTGGCGATCTCCGACGAAGTTTCCCTCAGCCTCATGAGCCACATCCGACAACAAACGGCGAAGGATCTGCAAGCAGAAGGGAAGCCGCTGATTGAGCACCCGGCGTTCGCCGTAATTGACTTGCTGCTCAACGAATACAAGCGTCCGGGCAAAGCCGCTGGCGCGGGTTTTTACGATTACCCGGGCGCCGGGCAGAAACATTTGTGGGCGGAACTGAAGACGCGTTTCGAGAAGGCCGACGGGCAGATTTCGCCGAAGGACGTGCGTGATCGGCTGCTGTTCGTGCAAGCGATTGAAACCGTGCGCTGCGTGGAGGAGGGCGTGCTCACCTCGACGGCGGACGCCAACATTGGCTCGATCTTCGGCATCGGCTTTGCCGCGTGGACCGGCGGCGCGTTGCAGTTCATCAATCAATATGGCCTGAAAGACTTTGTTGCCCGCGCGCAATACCTGGCCGAGCAGTACGGCGAACGCTTCGCCCCGCCCGCGTTGCTGCTGGAAAAAGCCGCGAAAGGTGAGGTGTTTTAAAGGATAGATGACGCACGCCGGGGCTTGCCTTGCCACCGTGTTTCGAGGCAGGCTTCGGGGTGTGCATTATTCCCATCACGTGTCAGGTATTTTTTATGTCGTTACGCATCTGCATTCTTGAAACCGACAACCTGCGTCCAGAACTGGTCGATCAATATCAGGGTTACGGGCAGATGTTCCAGCGTCTGTTTTCGCAACAGCCGATCGAAGCCGAGTTCACCGTTTACAACGTGGTGCAGGGCGAATACCCGAGTGATGAGCTGACGTTCGACGCTTACCTGATCACCGGCAGCAAGGCCGATTCCTTCGGCACCGACCCATGGATCGAAACCCTGCGCACTTACTTGCTGAAGCGCTACGAGCGCGGCGACAAATTGATTGGTGTGTGCTTCGGCCATCAGTTGCTGGCGTTGTTGCTGGGTGGCAAGAGCGAGCGCTCGACCGCAGGCTGGGGCGTTGGCACTCACAACTACAAACTGGCGGCAAAAGCGCCGTGGATGAGCCCGGTTCGCGAAGAGCTGACGCTGCTGATCAGTCACCAGGACCAGGTCACCGCGCTGCCGGAAAACGCCACGGTGATTGCTTCAAGCGATTTCTGCCCGTTTGCCGCGTACCACATCAACGATCAGGTGCTGTGCTTCCAGGGTCACCCGGAATTCATTCACGATTACTCGCGCGCGCTGCTGGATATTCGTCAGGAAGCGTTGGGCGAACAGGTTTATTCGAAAGGCGTGGCCAGCCTTGAAAGTGAACACCACGGCACCACGGTGGCGGAATGGATGATGCGCTTTGTAGCGCACAAGCCAGCAGCGGTCTGAGCCAAAACCGGGGGAGGGGGCTTGCCCCTCCTCACCATAAGATTTCTACAACCAGCCGGACTTTTTGAAACTCGCCCACAAACTTACACATCCCACCGCAATAAACCCCAGCACGCCGAAATAGCCGTAATGCCAGCTCAACTCCGGCATGTTCTGGAAATTCATCCCGTAAATCCCCGCCACCGCTGTCGGGAATGCGAGAATCGCTGCCCACGCCGCAAACTTGCGCTGCACCACGCTTTGGCGTGACGCTTCCAGCAACACGCCGACCTCAATGGTCTGGCTGGCGATATCCGCCAACGTCGTCAGGTCTTCCATTTGCCGCGTGACGTGAATCTGCACATCGCGGAAATACGGGCGCATGTTCTTGTCGATAAACGGGAAGCTGAGCTTTTGCAGTTCCTCGCCAATCTCGACCATCGGCGCCGCGTAACGCCGCAAGCGCAATACGTCGCGCCGCAAGCCGTGAAGTTTCTGGATATCGCGCTCATTCAGCGCGCTGCACAACACGTTGCGTTCCAGCTCATCAATTTCGGCGTGAATCGCTTCGCCGACCGGCTGATAGTTCTCGATGACGAAATCGAGAATCGCGTAGAGGACAAAATCCTCGCCGTGTTCGAGCAAAATCGGACGCGCCTCGCAGCGTTGTCTGACATACGCGTAGGACGCCGAGTGGCCGTTGCGGGCGGTGATGATGTAGCCAGTGCCGGCAAAGATGTGAGTTTCGATGAACTCCAGTTTGCCGTCATTGCGAATGGGCGAGTAGGTAACGATGAACAGCGCGTCGCCGAAGGTTTCCAGCTTCGGGCGGCTGTGTTTTTCCATGGCGTCTTCGATGGCCAGTTCGTGCAGGTTGAACTGGCTTTGCAGCGCGGTGAGTTCATCGGCGCTCGGCTCTTCGAGGCCGATCCACACAAAGTGGCCGGGCTTGGCGGCCCACGCCGCACCTTCATCGAGGGTGATATTGGTGATTTTCTTACCGGCGCTGTAAACCGCAGCAGCAACAACTCTACCCATGGTGTTGGTTCACTTCTTGTCAGCAAATGGCAGTGGCAGGCAGTGTGCAGCTTAGCCTTGTGTTGCTTGAGATTCAGTGAAACCTGCAGAGTTCGCCGGCAAAAAAAATCAGCTGTCGTGAAGCGATGTTTTATCGCTGCTCAGGCGATTTTCAGCTGCTGATCCATCGAGGCGATGCACTCGCGCATCTGCTCGCGGCATTGGGCGATCAGCTGCGGCATGTCATCCATGCTCAAACCGGCTGTAGGAATTGCCGGCAGCGAGCGAATCAGAATTTTCCCACTGCGCCAGCGGTTTAATCGCATGTGTTTGACGTAACTGCTGACACACACCGGGATGATCGGCACGCCGGCGGCGATAGCCATCTGGAACGCGCCTTTTTTGAACGGCAGCAAATCCTCGCCCAGATTGCGCGTGCCTTCCGGGAAGACCCAAATCGAGGTGTCTTCGTGTTGCAAGGTGTGCGTGGTGGTCAGCATCGACTGGCGCGCCTTGTGCGCGTTGCCCCGGTCGATCAGCACGTTGCCCGCCAACCAGAACAACTGGCCGAACAGCGGCACCCACTTCAGGCTCTTCTTGCCGATGCACACGGTGCGGCGCGGCACCACGTTGCCGAGGACAAACAGATCATAGTTGGATTGGTGATTGGCGATGATTACGCAGCTTTCAGGTTTGTCCATCATCGGCCCCACGTCAGCCTTGACCCGCAGGCGCAAAATGCACATCGCCGGCCAGGCATACAGCCGCGCGCACAAACGACTGTTGTCCGGATTGAACGGTCGGCACAGCCCAAGCAGCACGCCCAACACACCAGCGAGAATAAAGTGCAGGCCCATCAATAACATACGAAACACAAACAGCATTTACAGGCCCCACCGGACAAAAGGTGGCGCAGTGTACGGATGTGCACTGTTTTCGGCAATTGCCGCTATAGAGGTAGGAGATAGGCGATGTTTAAGCGCATGTTTCAGAGTTGCATGTCAGACGCAGCCTAGAGCGCTTGCATACTTTTCGACGCGGCACGTAAGAAAAAGCCCGACACGACGGTCGGGCTTTTCGTTGTCACAGCTTTGGGCTCAGCCCAGATGTTCCTGATCCTGGATGATCGCGTTGTCCAGCGTCTCCAGCAGCGCCTTGCGCACTTTCAACTTGGTGGCCTTGTGCGCGTTCATGTTGATCTTCTTCAACTGACGCGCCGCCGCCAGCGCTGCACCTTGCAGTTCTTCGGCCGAGACCACGACATCGAGGAAACCGGCAGCAATCGCGCTCTGCGGGTTGAACATCTCACCATTGATCACCGAGCGATGGAACGCCGCGTTGCTCAAGCGATCGCGAGCCAGCTCGATGCCGGCGTGGTGCATGGTCATGCCGATCTGCACTTCGTTCAGGCCAATGCTGAACGCGCCATCAACGCCGATGCGGTAATCGGCCGACAACAACAGGAACGCACCCTTGGCCACCGCGTGCCCGGTGCACGCTACGATCACCGGGAACGGGTGCGCGAGCAAACGACGAGCCAGCGTCGAACCGGCGGTGACCAGCGCCACGGCTTCTTTAGGCCCAGCGGTCATTACTTTCAGGTCGTAACCACCGGACAAAATCCCCGGCGTGCCGGTAATGATCACCACCGCACGATCAGTCACAGCCTGATCCAGCGCAGCGTTGAACGCCGCAATCACGTCCGGCGAAATGGCATTCACCTTGCCGTTGGCCAACGTCAGGGTCGCGATACCGTCTTCGAGGTGGTAGGAAATCAACTCACTCATGACGCTATTCCTTGTATGAAAGTTGAGGCAGACGTTACCCACCGCCGCCGGCCAGGTAAAGCGCCGTGACTGACTCGCCAGTCATGCTTTGCCAGTCGCAGAAGGGTAGCCGACCGCGCCGGCCGTGCATTCTTGTCTATATAGAAGAGAGCGCCGCGCCGGAGATTGGCCGGTTTGCCATAGCCACGAAACTGCCGGAAGCTCTGAATCGCTAAGCGCATGAAAATTCTGAAAAAAATATTTGCCATCGGAAAAGCTTTCGACTACATTAGCGCGCCTCGACAGACAGAACATGTTTGAAGAGATACGGTGAAGTGTCCGAGTGGCTTAAGGAGCACGCCTGGAAAGTGTGTATACAAGAAATTGTATCGAGAGTTCGAATCTCTCCTTCACCGCCAAATTTTGAAAAGCCCTGTAACTCAATTAGTTACGGGGCTTTTTCGTTTCCGCTTGTACTACTCGATTGTACTACTCATCACATCCCGCCTTCAGTCACTCCGATCCAATCCCTTCGCTGTCCCGTTTTCCTCGTTCCGGTCGCAAATGCCCTCGATGGCTACCGTTAGTCAGTTCGCAACCGTGCCTGTGGAGAGTTCTAAACTCCCGTAGGGTATGGCAAAGTGCTGCTTGATTTCTCATAGGCATGGACGACGCATGAATATCCCGCAAGAAATGCTACAGGCTGCACGCGACAACCCGACAGAGGGGGCTGCGGAGATATGCCGCTTCGCGTTGGAGGAGACGAATCACGATCTGTTCAATACAGAATGGAGCGATCACGATCACAGTCTCTTGATGGAGGCGGCGGCGGTTATTCTGACTCTCGAAGAGCAACAAATGATTGCGCATCAGCAGCCTACCCCAGCCGTCGATGACGTCGCTCAAACAGTATGCCCGCTCCTTCGGCAATTTCTTAACGCCGTCCATCGAGATTTATCGACCACCTTATCGAAGAATAAATTTGAAAGTTTTCGAAAGCATTTCGCGGTGACCCTAGTTGAAAACTTTGGGTATGAATTTACGGATGGAGACCTAAAGCGTATTCAGCAACTGATAAACGAGTTGCGTGAAATGGTAAGTGCCAGCACTGAATTGGATGATGGTCACAAGCAACGCATGCTCAAGCGACTGGAAAAGATGCAGTCGGAGTTGCACAAGAAAATGTCCGACATCAGCCGCATCTATGAATTGATGGGTGATGCTGGTGTTGCTCTAGGTAAGCTGGGCGAGGGCGCCAAGCCATTCGTGGATAGGATCAAAGAGATAATTGATATTGGGTGGAAGTCGCAGGCTCGTGCGGAGCAATTGCAGTCAGATGCCGAGAATCCAATGATTGGGCATGAGTCAGAGCCAAAGCTTTTGGACTGATATAAGTCAATGATTCTGTCTTAATGGCCCCGATACCATCGTGCCACCACCCTCCAAGGGAATCATCATGAAGGTAGCAGGGATAGCGGTAGCTTTTGCACTGGTTGGGGTGCTTGCAAGTGGTGCTGTGATGGCAGACGGGAACGTGCTTCTACACCATTGCCAATCTGCGCTTCAAGACTTAGATGGTAATGATAAGAACGGCCCCGATTACAGTGAAGGCTATTGCACTGGAGTCATCAACGGTGTGATCGCTCTGCAAGGCTTGACCAACCCAAGCCTTCCCAAGACCCAGACGTGCATGCCAAAACCAGCGATACAGGTAGGGCAAGCTGCAAGGATCGTTGTGAAGTATGTGACGGAGAACCCGGACAAGCTCAGTCTTGATGATGGTGTCCTTGTGCTGATTGCGCTACAGCGTGCTTACCCCTGCAAGTGACCGAGACCTTTTTCCAATCAGTTCCCTAGTCGCCCAAATTTCTTATGAGTACATTTCGTGAAGAAGGGGTGGGGTCTTCTGGAAACGGTCGGCCTGTCCTGTGCACTTAGCATGGCATTCGGCAGACTGAAAACAATACAAGGTTTCGGCAAACACCAAGTATTCCACAGCGTGCGGTCGATGGTCGTCACCCTGCTGCTTCGCAGTGGAGTACCCGGCCCTACCGTTGCAAACATCGTTGGTCACGAAACTGGATTGGTCACGTTTGACGTTTATGACGAAGGTGCTAGCCCTAGGCAAAAACTTGACGCGCTTTGCAACCTGTCATTTAACTTCTCAGGCATCAATCGGCCAACCTATTGACTGGGTGAACCTTATTGACAACCTTGGCAACGATGAAAATAAATGAAGAAATCGGTTGACTATTCTATAAATAGTTGATCTATGTCTTGACAGAAACGCGAATCGTTTGTTATAGTGGTCAACATAAGGAGGAGAAATAACACTGCCGTTCGCAGCGCCCTCCCTGCTCATTACTGTCACTCAGCCCTTCCTTCTGTATTGTCAGTAACTTGTTATTTCTTCTCCGCAGAACTCTGAGTCGTAATCCTTACAGGTTACGGCTTTTTTATTGTCCTAACGCAACACATACCCCAACTCTTAATAACCAACTTTAAATGGAGGCGATTCTATGCCTGTAGTAAAACAATGCGCGTCTTGCGACAAACCTTTCACCTGCAATCGGTCGCACGCTCTAACTTGTGGATCAACCTGTCGCGGAATCCAATGGAGGGCAAACAAAACCCCAATGATTCCTGTGAAGATTGCATTTAGTACCACTCACTTCGCTGCAATCGAGAATGCTGCTAATGCTGCTGGTGTTTCGATTAACCAATATGCCCACGATCAACTGGTAAAAACAATGGAGTGCAATTGATGCGAATACAACTCAATTATGCAGCTGTAGAACAAGTTGAAAACATTATGAAGCGTATGGGTTATAAAACTCATCAACATGCACTGCAAGTGATGTTGTCCACTATCACTAACAACCTCAGACGGGTTGACGAGAAAGCCAGTAATACGAAAGCAAAAATCTAACCACCCATTCAATCCTAAATACTTTCAATCAGTAGAGAGGGAGCCATCACCACACATAAGGAATAAAAACTTGAATACATACATCGTACTGCATCGTGGTTCAAACTTGGTTATCAATGTCACAAATCAAACTGAGCAACCAGCTAACACCGTAACGCACAGATACATTCCCGCCAGTGACAAGTCACTTAAACACCTGCTCTCAATGTCACGCCGTCAAAATTCCACACTCATTGACATCGGTGACTTGATGTCACGTTCTGGTTTCATTGCAGACCAAGTTGGCAATGGCAAGTCTGGTAAAGTTAAACCAGTAACCACTCGCTACGTCAATGAACGTGTAACAACTGTACCAAATGACCGTGAGTCAACTATTCGTCACTGGGTAGAAAGCAACCCAAACGCCAACCAACACGACCTGTCGGAAGTATTCTTTACCGGTACGCTGGTAGCAAAGGCGTATCTAAGCAGATATCGGTAGAAGCTCCTGTAGTGCGATTTCAAGCGAGGTAATGTGTACCCCGGCTACCCTATGTCATGTCGTTTTAACACGTCCGCAAGCCACGTTATATAAGGGCTGAATTTGCCAGATCAGTCATATGTCAGCCTAGCTCAATGAAACTCCAACAAGGAATACAACAATGAACACAGTTAATGAAATTACAACACCCATGCTGGAACGTCACCTTGCCGTTGCTCAGATAAAGCACTACTTCCATTTGCAACAATCTGCGATTGCCGTTAGCGATCATCGCGAATGTCGTCGTGTCACTACACAGCTTGACCGATTGGTTAACGAATATGGCGTTAGTGCTTTGATCGAAGCTCAGGATGACTTGCCATGAGTAATAGCTTAGATCGTTTCACTCACGGTTTAACGCGGGCAATTGAACGACGCGCTAAACAACAAACAAAGCAAAATGTAAAAACTGCAGAGAAGGTTGATAGCGATGGAACCAAGACCAGTGCAAAGACTGCAACCACCACGACGCTCAGCAATGAGCAATACCAAGCCACTATCATTCAAATAATGATAGCCCGCATTAAGCAAATAAGGAACTCAAATAATGACTGACAAGATTACTATTAAAGGCGCACCTCCAAAATTTGAAGAGAGCGTGTTAAAGCTTCGTTGTAAAGCTCGACATAATGTTTATGATCAAACTGATGAGTGCACAGTCTTGGTACGTGGTGAAATCGCGATTCAGTTTCTGAGCAATGTTATCGACCACCATACTAAAGGTTATACACTATGTCTCAAGTACCCGGTACTAACTCGTTCTGGTAGCTATAGCTGCCGAATGGAGAAGCCTGATTCCATTAAGATCAGTGAACGCCAAGCGCTTGATCATCAAGTTAAGCTTGATTACGTCGCTGACTTGGAGCGTTCACGTGAAGAATACCGTGCGAAACTCACGAGCCAACTTTTGCAAACCCGTGAGCGGCAAGAGGCCAAGAAGGCTGCTGACAAACAAGCGAAAGTTTTGGCTGAGATTCAATCAGAAGTTGCCGCTACATTCGGCGAGTTGATCGTACCCGAGTGACCCAGTGATAGACTCTGGCGACACCAGTCAGAAGCTCCCATAACGCGTTCTGAGCACATTCCCAATGCATCCCTACCTGTCATGGCCCCGGCAGATTACCCAGTCTGTGCGGGGCTTTTTGTTTGTTGGGATTTACCGCTACGGCTCACCGTAAGTCCATTTTCCGCTCATCTATGACCTTCCTAAGGAAAAATCTTTAGATAAGTCGGCTTGTCAAGCCTTTCTTGACGAGTGGTGTGTATTCCTGTATAAGTCTCCGCTCAATCAGAACACCCAACACCTCGATGTGATCATGAGTCGATCCCGGCTTAGGCATCATGCGGAGTTTTACGTGCCTGTGATTTACCCACAACATCCGGCAGCTACCGAGAGGAATTGCCTAATGAACTGAACTAGCTAAGGAGAACCTTCCCATGTCGTACCCGCTCGCCACTAATTCGCCTGCCACCAGTAAGTCCCCCCCCTTTTCCGAACTGCTCTCATCAGCACGATTGGAAGCATTGAACGCACGCTTCGCCGCTAACGCCGATCAGTGGCTGGCAGACAATGCACCGAAGACCAAAACCAAGCTTCCTCGAAAGCCGAAGAGCACACGCGGACCAAAGCCCAAGATGATTGAGAATCCCTTTTATGGGTTCATCGGCTGCACAACTTACTGGGGGCGCTATCCAGTGTTTGCAGCAAGCATTATCGAAGGAGCTGCGCGACTGGACTGGCATGATCGTCCAATCAAAAAGGGTGGGAAATCCATGCCATTGTCTGTACGCAATCTTGCCATGATTCTGGAAAGCCAGCCCTTCATCACCAACGAAACCGTTGAAGATTTGCTGCAACTAGAAGACAGGCACGCCCGGCGCTATTTCAAAGCGGTTCAGTTGATCATCCCTAGCATGATGGAAAGTCGTCCACGATCCCTGATCAATGAGATGGTTGGCATCGAGCCTGAGCCAAAAATTTGTGAGTGGAAGGACGGGGACGATCTGAGCAAGCCAAGTGCCGAAGAACTGGTCAAGCTGCACCATGACTTACGTACCCTGACCGAGTACAAGACGGCGAAAGAGTACGAAGCAGAGTATCCAATGCATCCTCATGAATCATGCGTCATAGCGTTCCCGGCCCGTCAACAGCACTTAAAGAAAGCTGAGGTGATGAGAATGCTGATACAAGGTATGGCGGTTAAGGCTATTGAGCGAGCCACCGGCGTATCGCCGAAGACGATCAGAAAATGGCGTGATGAGATGCATATTGTACAAGGCGAGTTGAACGCAGCGTGAGCAACGTTACTGGTGGGGGGGGACTAATTCGGCCGCATGTATAAGAGAGCGAAGCGAACGACTGTTAAAGCGTAAGCTTTGAATAGAATATTCTCCGGTAGTTACCGGAGGCAAAGTGTTAGTGAGACAAGAAAGAAGAGAGGGGATAAAACCCCTCAAAACAAAAAGCATGATCTTGAAGGACAACAATCCTGTCGTAACGACAGAGAATATATTCCGAGTAAACTCAAAAGAAGATCAACAGCGGGTGGACTTCGTTATCCACCTCTTTAAAAGCATTCGCCTATCGGCTCACTTGCGCACACTGATTGTATTGGAGATTCACGCATCTCTAGAGTCTACTTCTGATTGACAATCAGAACATGTCAGCAATCTCCTGTGTGAGAGCACACAGAAATAAGTTTTAACAATCATCAGGGAAACGGGATAGTTATCAGACTAAAATCAGGAGTGACAAGCAGTCACAACAGTCTGGTGTTTTTGCGGTAATGCTCCACAACCCTGATTATACCTGAGTCTTCAACCATTCTCGGTTAAGAACACGTTTCACTTTCTTCCTGATTCCATTTCTCACGTTAGCAATTCGATTGAAATTAGGAAGAAATCGCGTCATTTCAAATCAGTACGATGACGGACGTATGTCTAGCATGGGCTGAAATACGATCCTGAAGGTTTGTTGTTCACCAGCCTGTACCCATGTAGCCACCTCACGCCTGAAGGAACTGGAGCCGCCACACCTTCCATTTGCTGCAGGGTCTGGCCCGACACCAATTAACCTTCTACCCGGCTTCAAATAAAAACGAGCTTTCTCCTCTCCGCCCAATAGAGCTACAAGCTTGCCATCGATAGAAATAGCGAATAGACACCCTGCACCATTCACGTCTCCCTCCCTGATAACGGTGACGCTGGCATCGCGCCCCTTGTCGTCTGATTGGTAGGCAAGCAATCGATTTGCAGGTAC
Source organism: Pseudomonas sp. 43NM1 (assembly GCF_002836905.1). Lineage (NCBI taxonomy): Bacteria > Pseudomonadati > Pseudomonadota > Gammaproteobacteria > Pseudomonadales > Pseudomonadaceae > Pseudomonas > Pseudomonas sp. 43NM1. The sequence goes on from NZ_MKGS01000141.1 coordinate 49,295, forward strand.
AGGTAAAACATTTCCGGCTGAATAAGGTGATGCGCAGCCGTTCAAAGTCGCAATCGCAATCGCAGTAACGGCAATCATTAGTCGCATGAGTTCTTCCTTGTTTTCGGTGAAATGCAGATTTAAGTGATATTGCTTGAGGCAAGCTGCGTTCCTACATGAAATCTTTGGAAGGTATATAGGTGTTAATTATCGGGGCACCATAGCTCTTGCCTGAGCAAGTAACCTTATAAGTAAGTTCGTTTTCTTTAGAGCTTTCATTGGCCTTAATTAGTGCCAATCCTTTCCCTGTATGAGTACAAGAAATTATGTCATGCATGAAAATTCTATTTGTTTTTTCGGTTACTGGAAATTCCTGGCAGAAACTCAAATCTGCTGTACAAAGCTCAAGTTTGAGAGCGTAAAGCTCTTTAGCACCTTGCACTGATGACACCTTGTTAGCTGCCTGTAGCCCTGAGCTACACAGAATGCTCAAGATCAGAGTTGCAGCCGACGTGGTTAAAGTGTGCATAACGATTTCATTCCGGTTATTCATTGCCTGTAGTCGTCCAGATGAGTTCAGGAGGGTCACCCATGACTTCTTCGTCCCATATTGGGAGGAGGAAGAATAGGTAGAATATCTGAATTTCAGATATCTGAAAACCAGATATAGCGTGCTGGGCTGAATCTTGCGAAACGGCCCCCCCCATGCCAAAAACGATCTATAAACCCGAACACGTTGTAATGCTGTCACTTTTGAAGAAGTACAGGAATGCAGCCAATTTGACACAGGCAGAGTGCTCAAAGGCGTTGAGCCGCCCTCAATCGTTTATGAGTGACGTAGAAAGTGGAACACGTCGGCTGGATATTATTCAGCTCCGAGACCTGTGCAAGGTGCTTGGGATTAGTCTCTGCGAATTTGTACAGGAGCTAGAGAACGCTATCGCGGTTTCTAGCTAATTCGGTCCTTTGCTGACCACTGCTCTTCTACTGCATCTTCAAGCTAATCCCTCGACCGTCAGCTATCAGAAACGATTACTATCAGGCGTATGAACAGAGCTAGTAACAGGGTGAATAACAGGGGCTGTGCGTCGGCTTTTTTGTAGCGTTCAAGCTGTGACACTGATTAAACCTGGGCTTGAAGCACCTTTAGGCTAAGCGCACTACACTCTCGCCTTCACAACCCAAATTAGTAGAAGTTCCTCGAAAAAACGTAAGCAAATCGTCGCGGCCTGCGCTCCTCCGTCACATTTGGAGCAAGAGCCTTGAAGCCCCTCAGCTCAACGCTCAAGGATGAAGAAATGCCAGACAACACAGATGCCCACATCGCCACAGCGGACGCACTGACACTCCTACTACACAACCAACACGCCCTAGCGGCAGCTATTGAGGAAGTGGCCCTATGGGCTAAAGCCAGTGGCTCGCCGCATACACACGACAACACAGTGTCTGCAATTGAAACCTTAGACACGAACGCCCAAGCCCTCACCGATGCAATTACTCAGCTTCGGCAGTCGTAGGGATCAACAAACGACCGTTAAACGATACCGGATATCCCACACCTAAACCGGTATCATAAAATATGGGTTTACAGGTTGTTGATACCAATGCAATATGATCCCTCCATTGTTGATACCTAGGAGGGTGAGTAAATGAGTCGTCTATTCGGATACGGTCGTGTCAGTACCACGGAACAGAACACCGACAACCAGTTGGTGGCACTCACCTCCAAAGGCTTCGATATCAAACCTGCACGCTGGTTCTCTGAGCAAATCAGTGGCGGCGTGCCAGCCCTACAGCGTCTCCAGTTCAGCAAGATGGCGGAACGCATGGAAGCAGGAGATACCCTTGTAGTGTTGAAGCTGGATCGTCTAGGGCGTGATGTGCAAGACGTGCTCGCCACAGTCTCTAAGCTGGCCACTGATGGTATCCATGTCCGCAGCCTTGACCTTGATGGCGTAGACCTCACCAGCGCAGCCGGCAAGCTACAGCTAACAGTGTTAGCAGCAGTCGCAGCCTTTGAGCGTGATCGCATCAAGGAGCGCACCAAGGAAGGTCTTGCACGATCTACCAAGAAGGGCGGTCGTCCAGTGGCTACAGACACCACTGAAGCAGTACAGAAGCTCAAAGCTAAAGGGCTAACACAGGCTCAGGCAGCAGCAGAACTCAAGGTGAGCTTGCCAACGATCAAGCGGCATTGGAATAAGGTTTGAGTAGGTTTGTAGTGACGCATGAGCCCGCCTTGAGCGGGATTTGTCGTCTTTGTGTCCAGATGAATCAGAGTCGATTGCTGGTCTGAATCGGGCTCAGAGAGCGGCCTAGGGTGCAGGGATATTTGGCGATTTTGGTGACTTGGAGAGCGCCCCGAGCTGTCCGGCTTGATACCTGTAAGGTCGGTCCGGGTCTTAGTTTATATTTCCAGCCACACACCTTAAACACACACGAGAGTGGTCGAAATTTTCGGCGAAAAATAGGAGTCTGGAACTCACCTCAAGCCTCGGGCTCTGTTGCCGTTGTTGCATCTTCCTCCGGTGGAACCATGCCGTAACACCAGTCGAAGTGGTGCAACTGGTTACAGTTCCAGCATGCTTTCCTGTCGTTTTGTTCCAAGTGATTCAACGCCATAGGGCTACCGCATTTCATGCAAGCAACGATGTCCATGTTTGACGGTTCAATGGTGTAGTTGTCTTCGTCTTTGTACCTGACGAGGTGCTTGTTCCCACATGACTGCTTGGGGCATTCGACCGTTGCATTTGCCTCAATCTGCGATTTGCTGGCGTACATGTCTGATCCGCACACATCGCAGGGGAATGTATCGATGGTGTTCATCGACATCAGCATGTTGGAAGACGCAACACGCTCGATTTCGTCAAAAATGATTTGAACGTTGGCAGGAGTTAGCTTTGATGGTTTGTCTGCATCAACAAGGGCGGTTGCATGCAGGAAGTTGCCCAGTCTGTTGTAGTTCGTGCTGAGCCAACGAGACGAGAACATTTTGTATTCGCCGATATGAAACGGAATACCGTCTCCTGCCTTTAGCTCCATGGCTAAGTCTTGGTCTGCTTTTGGCTCAAAGCTGAGCAGCATCTTCACCGCTTGAGGTGCTTGCCACTTACGGAATATAGAGGGTGGGAGCTTGTCACCAATCTGGCCGAGCTTCGTATAGACGATACGTTCGACGCAAAGACGAAGCTCAAGGCATGCGTGGCGTAATGAATTCTCGTCTCCGGCTGCAATGAACACTTTAGCTCTGTCCAGATAATCGTCTACGTCGTAAATGCCCATGTTCGTCCCTGCCTTGGTGAGATCATCAGAGCTTACAGCCTCGGTGGGGCACCATGCCGTCACGTCACACATTGTAGCTGGCCCCAGCGTTTCACCTCTTGGCGTAATCACCGTAGGCGTAGCTCATCTTCGCCACCTCCTGAGCCCGGTTAGCGTCATAGAACTGGCTTAGGCGCTGGCTGACACGCTGATAGTCAGCCTTGAGAACGGAAAGCTCCTTGGCTAGGTCCCGGTGCATGACGATCATACCGCCGATGGTTTGGTGGGCTCGCCGGAGGTCACGCCGTGTCGTGTCTAGCTCAGCTTCCAGTACCCAGCAGTAGTGTTTGAGCATTTCCACGTGGGAGGGCATGCCCAACTCAAACCCGCTGTCGTCTATCAAATCGTCTTCCATCACACGCACACCAAAAAACTGTATGCATGTACAGTATATGTGCGAATAGCAATATTCAATTTTTCTACGATGGATGGCGAAGTCGATCAGTCATAGTCCGGTATCGCCATGCGTGCCAACGCTACCGGATTTGTAGAAAATAGCGGCGGGTGGCTTTCTACAGAATCTTACCCAGTTAAACCGGCTAGCTGAACATCCACGGATTTTCATCACATCAACATACGGTTGTGTCGTCAATTGGCAACTCTGTTTTCAAGGAAGGGAGTTTGGAGATTGCTGCCAGCTTCTGTCCCGCGCTCGCACCTTTCGAATATACGTCGTGGGTGACAGAGCCCGTTTCATGTCCAACCAGCTCTTTTGCCAAGGCATCAGGCACGTCTGCCCTGACCAATTCAGTGATTACGGTATGACGGAAACTGTGGAAGACATAGAGCCTGCTGAAGCCTGCTGCTGTACGCAATCTGCCAAACGCCTTGGATATTGCGTGTGAGCGTTTGCCGTAGTGATCGTGTGAGCTGGTGGGGATGAGGAAGGTATCGGTGCTGTCCTTACTCAGTCGATCAATGGTAAGCAACAGCCTCGGATGAATCGGCACTACACGCTTGCTCGCCTTGCTCTTGCTCTTCGGAAAGTCGAAGCACCGGATGCCATCAACAGTGATCACGCTGTCTTTGTTCAGTCGACATAACTCTTCGATCCTGGCCCCGGTGTACCAGCCCAATGCGATGAGGTCTGCTAGCGGTTTATCCCCGTTATCAAGCGCGGCTTGATGCAGCTTGAGGGTATCGGCACGCGTATAGATTTCCCTGTCTTTGCCTGCTATCTCAGAGCCTCCTCCCTGTGGCAGTTCGTGTCCTACGAACGGGTTTACCTTGTCCTTGTATTCTTCACGCCAAGCCGCGTCATACTTTATCGCCCACTTCCAGAACGCAGTGCCAGCCATGAGGTATTGAGACAGGGTGTTCGGTGCACGATTCAATGACTTGAGCCAGTTATCCACAGTGTCGAAGTTGAGGGGGTGTCCTTCGTTTTTGAGGAAAGCTGACAGCCGCTCCATCTTGCCCACCTGCTGATCGACGTGTTTCGGGGCGCCGCCTCGGCTTTCCCTGAATTCTCGATAGGTTTTCAACCGAGCGGGGGTGATGGGTGACTTTGGCTTGTGGACGGTTGGGTCTAGCGCTATCGCCTTCGCTTCAGTTGTCTCAGTTGGGCTCAGGTCATAGTGTGATGCGGTCGTCAGTGTCATGAGTTCTCGCATGACATCCGCAGAGTGTTGCACGCGCTCTATGGCACTAGGAGGCATTTGTGCACGACTACGTTCGAGCAGGGCGACGACGCCCGGTACCCCGAGAGCTTCCAACCGTTTTGCCGAAGCGTAAAGTTCAACAAGAGTTCTCTCCCTGCCAGCTGCATTTTCTTCCGGCGTAAGCTCGTTAATTTTCTTGGACGGATTCCTCGCAACAGCCATAAAGCGTGCACCAATATGATTGTCGAGTTCCACACCCCATTCTGCGAGCTCAGGGCGCCAATTCTCTTTGCGAATCTGTGCCTCCGTTCTGGCTGCTGCAAATTCCGCCTTCCACTTGGTGAGGTAGGGTAGGCGCGCATCCATTGCTTGCTTGCGTAGTCCCGTCTTCAATGACTGAATCAGTACCTTACAACCAATGGTTTTCTGAACATCCACAGGCACTGCCAGTCGCACATACCAAGTGGATTCACCTTTCTTTTGTATCAGGTTGTCTGCCATTGTAATGCCGTGAAGTGGGGGAGTGTTCAAGCTGATTGTACTACTCAATTGTACTACTTCGCACGATTAAAGCCCCGTAGTCCGGCGGTTATTGATCGAAATGGGTGTTAAATTCGAATCTCTCCTTCACCGCCAAATTCGTTGTAACCAGAACCCCTGATTTCGAAAGAAGTCAGGGGTTTTGTGGTTTCTGGCGTATGGCTTTTCAGATCGAGGAGGGCACGCTAACTTGCATCCTGCGGCCAGCAAATGCGCCAATGATCCGGTAATCTTGCCCGGTTTGCCTCGAAGCGAAAATCCATCCATAAGGAAATCCCATGATCACCACGACTACTCACACCGTCGAAGGTCGGCAGATCACCGCTTACCTGGATATCGTCAGCGCCGAGTCGGTGCAGGGCGTGAACGTGATTCGCGATATGTTCGCCGGGATGCGCGATTTTTTCGGCGGGCGGTCGCAAACGCTGGAACGGGCGTTGATGGAGGCGCGCGTGCAGGCGACGGACGAGATCAAGGAGCGGGCGCGAGCGTTGCAGGCGGATGCGGTGGTCGGCATGGATTTCGAGATCAGCATGCCGGCGGGCAAGGGCGGAATGGTCGTGGTGTTCGTGACCGGGACGGCCGTAAAACTGGGGTGAGGTTTTCGACTGGCCGTACGTTGCGCATACGGGTCGTTGTCGAGAGCTGCCTGAGCCACCTGGGCTCGCTGGAACTCCTGAGAGTGCGGGTTGGATAAACTTCTCCCATTCGTCGGCGCTTGGCTAATCTGAACCGCAAGTCCAGTAATGACCGGCTAGTCTCAAAAGCCTTGGAGGTCGATATTTTTCAGGCAGTCAGGGCTTGCCGGTGTCGACCCCGTTTTGCGAAAGGGGCAGAAAAATGGCTGATCCGTATATCGAAGACGACGGGGCTGAGTTTCCAATCAACAATTGCGTGCAGTGTGGCCAGACGGAGTACGTGGCCAGTTTCGGCGAGGATCAGCTCAAGACCGGCAAGATCAAATCGAAGGCTACGCGAGGCTTGAAGTCGAAGTTCCTGCCGAAAATGGCAGTGTCCTCCAGGAAGTAACCGTTACAAACGCCAACCCCGCCATCGAGCGGGGTTTTTTGTGCGCGGACCGTATCGAGGAAAGGCCTTACAGCCACTTGACGTTCTTGCGATTTTTCTTTCACAAAGTTTTCACAAGGACTTACGTAGTCTCAGCTCATCCGTTAGAAAGCAGTACTCCAGCCCGTTCCCCAGCGGGCTTTTTTTTGCCTGTCATAAAACCTTTCCCGTAAACGCTGTCCAACCGTCGCTGATTGCGGCGGTTGCGCGGGATTTGTGTCTGGACGATGGCATCGCTAAGACATTCCATCAGCGACTTCTTGTTTCCCCCATTTTTTGAGGTTTTCGACATGCGTTTAACACTGCCTGCTCTGGTTCTCGGGCTTATGGTTGCTCAAGGTGCAATGGCTGCGGGCGAAGGCACTGCCGCGCTCGGTGGTGGCCTGGGTGGCGCGCTGGGTAATGTGGTCGGTCAGAAAATGGGCGGCAGCACCGGCGCAGTGATTGGTGCGGGTGTCGCGGGTGCGGCAGGTAGCGCGATTGCCGCGCCAAAACGCAGCCGCACTAAAGCGGCGATCGGCGGTGGCGTCGGCGCGGCTGGCGGCTCGGTCATCGGCAACAGCTTGGGCGGCAAGAACGGCGCAACCATCGGCGCAGGCCTGGGTGGTGCGGCGGGTGGCGCAGTCGGGACCAATTTGTCGAAGGGTCACAAGCGCCACTGATTTTTTGCAGGTCAGAGCAAAAGCCCGGTTCGCTGCCGGGCTTTTGCGTTTCTGAACGTTTTATTCGAATCCGCCTCCAATCTCTTGCAACACCCTCTTCGTTAGCGAGTACCGTGTGGGCGGGCTGATGCACTTGCGAGCCCTGATGCGGAAAATCTGAGGTTCATATCATGCGTTTGACATTGTCCACGTTGTTTTTAGGTGTGTTGGTCGCTCAGGGCGCCATGGCGGCCGGAGATGGCACTGCAGCGGTCGGCGGCGGTCTCGGCGGGGCGCTGGGTAATGTGGTCGGCCAGCAAATGGGCGGCAGCAC
>NZ_MKGS01000142.1:0-52582 GCF_002836905.1 Pseudomonas sp. 43NM1
GGGTTGGGGTTGGGTTACAAGCCACGGCATCAGGTCTTAAAGTGAAAGAAACTTGTCGCGTTGGTAATGAAGAGGCCTGTCGCAAGGTGAAGTTTACAGAGTCAGGGAAATTCGGTGGAATCCTCGTTGGCGGGTACGCCGGTGCATTCGCCGGTGGAGCAGCATGCGTCGCGATAGGCGCTAGCACTGTAGGACTCGGCGGAGTTGCTTGCGGACTTGTTATGACTGGGTTGGGCGTTGCCGTCTTCGGTGACGAATTAGGTCACGTAGGCGAATCACTCGGAGAAGTCATACACGAGGCAGTCAAATGAAAACTCTACCTGAAACTATATATCTGCTCATCGGTATGGTTTTAATTGTCTCTATTCTGTCTGTAATGGTTGTTTTTTTATATATGGCTTATTTTTGTATGGACAAGATTTTACAGAATCTTGGGAATTCCCATGCCGTAATAATAAAAAAAAGATCGCTGGGTATTGATCCAATCAGTAGGCTATTGCTGATTAATTGCATAAGCACATTATTTGTTTTTTCGCATCAGTCGGTGAAGTGTGGTGACTTGAGCTTAGAGGATTATAAAAAATTTCCTGTGGGGCTGAAGCGAACTATTGAATCTTGCGGAATTTTGATGGTTGTGTTGAGCGTTATTTGTGTGATCTTTGTTATCTTTGGTAACTATCAGAGGTGGGCGTGATCGGGGACATTGGGCGATTGGGCGAACGGATAAAAATGGGAGAGACATCACTTGGGGATATCTATCGATGACGAACGATCATGAAGTTTGGTTCGTTCTGACTTTTGGAGGCTTGTTTTTTGGCTTGGGGTTTATATCTATCTTCGGTCATGTCTATCTTTATTTTTTTCAGATGCAGAAAATCATAGGATTTCTTAGTAATTCCCAAGGAGTTTTGGCGCGGAAGTCTTTTTTAAGCGGTGGGCTGGCTGGGATTTACTTTGTTTTGATTGGAGTGGGATCTTTTTTGGTGTTTCCGTCGTGGGCGATTAAGAGTGGCGCTTTGGATAAGGAGGATTATCTGAGTTTTCCTAGAGGGTTACTGGGGATGATCCGCTTTTTTTACATCGCATCACTGGGAAGTGGGGTTTCGATGATTGTGTTCTTAATCGGGCGCAAATATATGGGATGGATTGAGTGACACAGACCCGGGGGGGCAAACAAAAATGTCACGTATGTACGGGATTGCCATAATTGGCGTGATCATCGGTAACTACAACGGCTGGTTAAAGTAAGTCTGTTTGTAAGGCGTTGCATTGGCTAAGTGCTGGCAGCACTTTCAAGAGTGGCATCTGCTGGTTCCATAAAATACTTCTATTGATTGTTGATAACAGCGCACTCGATTCTTCGGGCGCTGCACGGGCGCTCGTCATGAATTCAGTAACTCCCAGTCATTGGTTGCAACTTAGTCCTTTGGAAAATGATGAAAAACTGTTCGCAATATTCAGTAACGCCAGCGCGGCCGAGCCATTCAAGGCCTGGCGGCATTCAGTAACTGCTCAAGCCCCGAACCCGATCTGGGCCGGCACGCCCTATGCCGAGTGGGAAGAGGTGATGCCGTATGTGGGAATCGTCGCCGCTGGCAGTGAGTTTTTGGAATGGGTCGCCGCTACTGAATCGCGTGACTGGGGTTGGTTGGTGATTTCTTCTGCGAGCCCTGAGGCGCTGGTCGAGCATTTTCGTTCGCTCACCCAGGCGCTGTTGCCCAACGGCGAGCCAGTGTTTTTCCGCTTCTGGGATGGGCGCTATCTATTGCCCATCCTGCAATCCACAGAGGTTCGGGCGTCCGAGTTGATGCCGCTGATCGGGCGATGCCTGATCAATGGTCAGGCGTTCGACATCGGTGGTCGCGCGCTGAAAACCTTGCGTGTTTCTCCTTGGTGGCAAGTCCCCGAAAAGTTGCTCGAAGAACTTGCTGCGCAGTCCGCCATCACCCGCATCAACAACTTGCTGAAATGGCTGAGCGAAGACCGTCCGGACTTGTTTGAAGCATTTTCCGACAACGTGTTGCGGCGCAAAGTCGCGAGTTTTCTTGAGGCGCCGGAGCTGCCGCAAGTACCCAAACATGCCTTGATCGACTACCTGACGGCGGAACTGGATTGATGGATCAGATCACCTATATCGAGCAGGAGCTCGACAGCTTTCCGAACACTTTGACGCTCTATCGCGAACAGCTGAAACACTGGTTTATCCGCCTCGCAGACGCGGGAAGTCGCGCCAATGATTTGCCTTCGCTGATGAACATGGAGCGGGTCATCAAACTGGGGCACACCACCACGCTTGTCAGCAGTACCGACGACGACTTTCTCTCCAGTGTTGCGCAATGTCCGAACAGCGGAATTCTCGAAATCGAGAGCAAGTTTGAATCGGTCTACGACATTCCCGTCGGCAACATTCAGGTCGATGTCATCGCGATGGATGGCGGCGAAACGACGCCGATTACGCTCGATGAAAACGGCAAAGGGCAGTTCAAAGGGATCGCGGGCAAGTTCTACCGCGTGCATGTTCACAGTGCGATAACGCCCGAGCAAGTCGAAGAGCTTTTCTCTTCTTATGATGGGCTGAACAACGAACTTGAAGGCTGGTTACGCAAGGAATGGGAGGGCTTCAAACCGCAGTGGTCGCAGCAGTCGGCTTCCGCCTCTCTGGCGGCGACGGGCAGGGGAATGCTCGCCGGTGGATGGGCGGCGATTGTCGGGGTCTGGGATGAAATCGGCGAACTGAGCGACATTCTCAAGGACCCGAATGCTTACCTCGATAAGCTCGGCGAGAGCGCTGAACAGTTGGTCAAACTGGCTGAAAGTGCGCCGCTGATGATGGAAAAAGCCATGTTGCTGGCCAGCGACGAGGCTGCACTTTTCCTCTTGGTGCGTACTGCGATTTTATGGCTCGACGCAGTACCGACATCGCAGCTGTTTGAATCGTCCGCCGAGGCAACTAGCAAGTTGATCGTCGGGCTGGTTATCGACCTGTTGATTGGTCTGGTCTTGAGTGTGGTCGGTATCGGCATCGTTTGGCTGACAGTGCGCCTGGTGAGGTACGGCGCGCGCATCTTCCAGGCGGCTATGGGCTTCGTGAAAGCGATGGTCAAGATCATCGACAACTTCATGGAGTACGTTGACCGCTACAAAAAAATTGCGGCCCGAGGCGTGGCTGCCGGCATGAAAAAAGGCCGGATGCAGTTGAACTGGAATGCGCGGCGCAATACCTCGCTAAGACAAGACCAGCGCCACGACGACGCTCCCGATCAAGCGAAAAACCCCAACGGTGACAGCGCTGATTGTGTGCCGCTTACTTGCACTAACAACTGCCCGGTGTCGATGGTCACCGGCGAAGAGTTGCTCACGCTTACCGACGGTTCGCTGAATGGAATATTGCCGTTCGACTTCACCCGGCTCTACCGCACAAGTGCCGCCGAGATCGACAGCGGCCTCGGTTATGGCTGGAGTCACAGCCTCGCCCATCGATTGGAAGTTGATGGTGAACAAGTCATCTGGATCGATCACGAAAACCGCCGCACTGCGTTTCCGCTGCCAAACAGCGCACGGCCGGCGATCCATAACAGCCTCTCGCGAGCGGCGATTTATCTCGGCGATCGAGCCGAAGAACTGATCCTTGCCCAAGCCGGTGAAGAAACACGTTTCTTTCACTTCCAGAACGGTTTTCTTACAGCGATCAGCGACGGATACGACAACCGCTTGCGCATCAGTCGCGACCGTTCAGGCCGGATCCAACGCCTCGACAACGGCGCCGGTCGCGCCCTGCTGTTGCGCTACGACCGCTCACATCTTGTTGCTATCGATTACCAACAGTTTCGTCCGGCTGAGACCCTCGATCAGGCTTGGCACACCGAACAAACGCTGGCGACTTACCGCTACGACGAGCGCGATCACCTGATCGAAGCCACTAACGCGGCCGGCGAAAGCGAGCGCTACGACTACGACGAGCAACACGTCATCCTCCAGCGGCAATTGACCGGTGGGGCGAGTTTCTTTTGGGCGTGGGAAAAGTCGGGCAAGGCTGCGCGATGCATCCGGCATTGGGCATCGTTTTCGCAAATGGACACACGCTACCTCTGGGATGACGATGGCAGCGTCACCGTTACCAACGTCGACGGCAGCGAAGAGGTTTACGTCCATGACGATCGCGCACGGTTGGTGCGCAAAGTCGAATTGGACGGTGGCGAACACCTCAAGTCCTACGACGACCAAGGGCGCTTGATCGCCGAGCAGGATTCGCTCGGCGCCATTACTGAATATCACTACGACGAAGTCGGACATCTGGTGGTGCTGATTCCGCCGGCAGATGAACCAACGGCCTACGAGTATCGCAACGGATTCCTACACGCACGCTATCGCGGCGACGCGGTGTGGAAATACCGGCGCAACGCGCAGGGCGATGTCACCGAAGCCATCGACCCTGACGGGCAGATCACCCATTACCACTACGACCCGCAAGGGCGGCTGCTGTCGATCCGTTATCCGGACATTAGTCGCCATGTATTCGTATGGGATGGCCTAGGGCAACTGTTGGAAGAGACGCTGCCAAATGGCGGTCAGCGGCACTATTCCTACGACGTACTCGGGCGGCGGATTACCCGGCGTGACGAACATGGCGCTGTCACTCGTTTCCAGTGGGACGCCATTGGCCGACTTATCCACACGACATTTCCTACAGGTGCAACACGCGCCTACAGCTACAACGCCTACAGCCAGATCTCCGCCGAGCAGGATGAACTTGGCCGTATCACCCGTTACGAGTACGCCGAAGACCTGCATCTGGTCAGCCGTCGTATCAACCCGGACGGCACTCAGCTCAAGTATCGCTACGACAATGCGCAGCTGCTTCTCACAGAAATCGAGAACGAATCCGGTGAAAAATATCTGCTGGACTACACGCCCAATGGATTGATCCGACAGGAAACCGCATTCGACGGGCAGCGCACGGCGTATGCCTACGACCTCAACGGACACTTGCTGGAGAAAACCGAATTCGGCGACGACGGCTCAACGCTCGTCACCACCTACGAACGCGATGCGGCAGGGCGCTTATTAGTCAAAACGCTGCCCGACGGCATCAAAGTCGAGTACCGCTACGACCGCCTCGGTCGATTGATCGGCGTCGACGACGGCCACGACCATCCGCTGGAATTCGAATACGACCGCAAGGATCGCCTCATCACCGAACACCAAGGCTGGGGCACCTTGCGCTATGGCTACGACGCCTGCGGGCAACTCAACCATTTGCGCCTGCCGGACAACAGTAAACTCGACTACCACCACGCCAAGGGCGGCGTACTCAGCGCCATCGACCTCAACGGCGCGCGGCTGACCACCCACCAATTTGCATTTGGACGCGAGCAACAGCGCCAGCAAGGCCTGCTGCTCAGTGAATATTCCTACGACGATCAGGGGCGATTGAAAGCCCACGCCGTCAGCCAAAAACACCAAGCGCTGTATCGCCGCGACTATGCCTACAGCGCCAACGGCAATCTCGACAGCATCGCCGACACCCGCCACGGCCAACGTAGCTTTCAATATGATTCGCTGGATCGCCTGACCCGCGTGCGCCACACCCGGGACGATCCACCGGAAAGCTTCGCCCATGATCCGGCGGGCAACTTGCTGATGCAGGACCGTCCGGGCGCAGCAACAGTGCGGGGCAATCGGTTATTGATGCAGGGTGATCGGCATTACGACTACGACGCCTTCGGCAATTTGATCCGCGAACGTCGCGGCACCGGGCAAAAACTCGTCAGCGAATATCGCTACGACTGCCAGCATCGCTTGATCGGCGTCACATCTGCGGGTGGCCGCTGCGCAACTTATCGTTACGACGCGTTCGGTCGGCGCATCGCCAAAACAGTCGGCGGCAAAACCACAGAGTTTTTCTGGCAGGGCGATCAAGTTGTCGCCGAAAGCAGCCGCGAACATTACCGCAGCTACGTCTACGAACCCGGCACGTTCCGCCCGCTCGCCATGCTCGACGGCAAAGGCCCGCGCAAGGCTTGTCCGTTCTACTACCAACTCGATCAACTAGGCACACCGCAGGAACTGACCGACTACAGCGGCGAAATTGTATGGTCCGCGAAATACAACGCTTACGGCAAAGTCACTCGCCTGACACACGGGGCAGGCGAACAACTTGAACAGCCGCTGCGCTTTCAGGGGCAGTACTTTGATCCCGAGAGCGGGCTGCATTACAACCGCCATCGGTACTATGATCCGGATGTCGGCCGATACCTGACGCCTGATCCGATCAAATTGGCGGGTGGGCTTAACCAGTACCAGTACACGCCGAATCCCACGGGGTGGGTTGATCCGTTGGGGTTGAGCTGCCCGCCGCCTAAAGCAGCTGGTTGTAAGGTGCCGGGTGATACGACTGGCGCTAGGGTTGATGAGGGCGAGCCTGAGTTACCGAAGCCTAAGTTAAGTGCGGCGGAGCTTGCCGAGAATGAAATTAGACGGTTGGATAAAAGCCAGGGTATGCATATGGTGGGGAAACATAGTCCAGCGGTACCAGATGCCAAATGGAAGCAGCGAGCTATTGACGGCACGGATCCGATAACAGGTAGAAGACCTTCGCACCAACGTGGTAATCCAAGCTCCAGATTTAGCAGTTGGGAGTTAATGCTTGAGGCTTACACTCTTGCAACAACGAGGACGAAACAGGGCCTGCCTCAATTTACCGGGATAGATCGCGAGGGCAAAGACATTGTCAGAATGGAACTGCCGGGTGCCGGAGAAGGGTACGTGCCAAATGCTAATTCAAAAGAAAATCCGAGGCTTATTAGTTTGAACGGTTTTGAGATGAAGTTTGATGGTAAAGGCATACCGTTTACGTTGTATCCGATAAAGTGAGGCAAGTTATGTTTATTGATCTTGGTACTGGGCAGCCATATATTCCGACACCTTCATATTTTTTGGGGTGTTTCGATATTTATGATCGTGAAGACACACTTGGCCAGGAGTTGGAGAAGTTTGATCCGAACGATCCTGCAGACAGAGAAGAATTAATACTAAAATATTGTCTGGTTAAAAACCGTACCTATCGACATCGTTTTTTACTTTATAAATGCCTGGAGAAGGCGCTTCAGGATAAAAGTTACGATTTTCAGTCGCTTTTTAAATATGACCCCGAGGCGTATTCCACATTTCCATGCGGATGGGATGAAATGGAAAATACCAGAGTTTTCTTTGAAGATATTTATCGATTGGCGACTGTCGAGTGGAGAGAAGAACTTCGGAAGGCTAGTCTTGAGGATCAAACGACTTGGTAAAGTGTTTTGTAGTTCTAGCTAATTGGGTTTGTAGTCCGTACATGCATTTAAACAAAAGTGGCTTTGTTTGTGTTGAAAGTGATTGAAGAAGAATAAACAGCATTTTTGTCTAAGCGAATGATAGACGCGGGGTGCGTTTTCAATTTCGTAGTCCTCGCGCCCGAATCTGCTGTCAAAGTAGATGAAAGCACTCATCGACAAGCGTCTACGGCACTTCATAATGCGCTGATGAAGGATATGAGATGGTGGCACAAAAATATCATTAGGGGCTCAGAGTATGGGGGCTTTTCGGAACCGCTGATCAGACGGAATCTAGAAAGCGCTATAGCCACTCCTCTAAAGCCGGGATTAGATACGGAGTCTAACCTTGACGGATAGAACCGACATTTTTGAGCGGCTAGCGCTGTACGCTTATTTTCTGAACCCGCCATATCGAGCGCGATTCAAAAATTGAAGAAGAGAAGAGCAGTCCGTCTTTAATGAATGCTGCGAACTTCTGGGTTTGAATGAGTTAGATAATTTTTCAGTTATCAATCGGGTAGAGGAATTCTGTACAGGTATATATTGCAATGACGACTCCGCTTCAAGTGTAGATCCATGGAGTAATTACTTTGATGCGGGTTAGAGTGGTGGGGGCGTGGTGTCTGACGATCTGGAATCCCTAGCGCCAAACACTCAGTGCACTTGTCGCCAGCACAACAGATTGAACCAGATGGCGTTTAAAGCTCCCGTGATGACTGCGCAATCCCAGGCAAGATCGCCGGATTTTTCCTTCAAACCACGGCGACTTCCATGAACTGGTGCAAATTGTTTTTCATCGTTAGTCTTGGTGGTCACTGAAAATTCAGTGGCGGGGTGTAGGAACCTTTCAAAGTCGTTGGAAATGTATTGGCGTCGAAGCTTGGTTTGCGGCCGTTAACAGGCGTCCGTAAGATCAGTTGCGGCGGCTGTGCGCGGGCACGGTTCGGCGTGGTCGAGTTCTCTGGTCTCGATATTCCTAGCCCGCGTATAGCTGCCACCCAAGCCTGTAGGAAGGACGATGGTAGCTCCACTCCTACCAGAGGTTTAAAAATGAAAAGTATTCATCGCGATCCCAGCTATGAAAAACCAATTCCCTACCCCAAAAGCCGTTTCATGGCACTCACCAGCAATTGCGACGACATGCCAAACCTGTTCGTCGACACCCAAGCGCCGCTGGATGTTTTGTATGACGCTGCCAACTACCGAATTCGCGCCGTCACCCAAGTGATGGAGGACTCGTCCATGCGCGGTTCGATCGAGTGTCAGTCCTTCATTTCTAGTGATTTTGCTTTGCTCTGTGCCATTCCTGCGTAGCAGTCGTAAATCGGGCAGAGCGGTGTGTCAGGCATAACCGGATTGCAGGTTTTGGGGCTGCTTCGCAGCCCAACGGGGGCAAGCCCCCTCGCCACAGGGTTGATGTGATGCCCGAAACAGGGGTGGGATAGCCCGCTCAGCCGCGAGGCCCTGACGTGCGAGCCGGTACAAGGTAAACTTCCCGGCCTTCGCAGGAGCAATCATGAATTATCGTCACGCCTTCCATGCCGGCAATCATGCCGATGTGTTCAAACACCTGACTTTGACCCGCCTCATCGCTCTGATGTCGCGCAAGGAGCAGCCGTTTGCCTATCTCGACACACACGCCGGGATCGGTCTGTATGACCTGCAGGGTGATCAAGCGAGCCGCACCGGCGAGTATCTGGAAGGGATCGCGCGGTTGTGGGATCAGCCGGATTTGCCGGCGCTGACCGCCGATTACATGAAGGTGTTGCACGACATGAACCCGAATGGCCAGTTGCGCTATTACCCGGGGTCGCCGGAGTTGGCGCGGCGGCTGACGCGGCCGCAGGATCGGGTGATGCTCAACGAGAAGCATCCCGAGGATGGCGTGCTGCTCAAGGACAACATGGCCGGCGATCGTCGGGTCAAGGTTCACCTGGGCGAGGGCTGGCATGTGCCGCGCGCGATGTTGCCGGTGCAGGAGAAGCGCGCGGTGATGTTGATTGATCCGCCGTTCGAAAAGCTCGACGAGATGCAGCGTTGTGCGGCATCGCTGAAAGAAGCGATTGGCCGGATGCGCCAAACCGTGGCGGCGATCTGGTATCCGGTGAAGGATCAGCGTTTGTTGCGGCGTTTTTATCAGGACCTGGCCGGCACGGGCGCGCCGAAGTTGTTGCGCGTGGAGCTGCTGGTGCATCCGCTGGACACGCCGAACAGTCTGAATGGCTCGGGGCTGGCGATTGCGAATCCGCCGTGGGGCCTGGAAGAGGAATTGCGTGAGCTGCTGCCATGGTTGTCGCAAAAGCTTGGGCAAACGCAGGGCGGGTGGCAGATGGATTGGTTGATTGCTGAATAGCAGCGGCAAGTTGCAAGCGGCAAGCTGCAAGTAAAAGCATGAGCGCAAGGCTTTTCGCTTGAAGCTTGAAACTTGCCGCTTGAAGCTATCTTTAGATCGGGCAGGTCACGCCAGTACCGCCAATCCCGCAATACCCTTCCGGGTTTTTCGCCAGGTATTGCTGGTGATACGCCTCGGCGAAGTAGACCGTCGGGGCTTCTTCGATTTCGGTGGTGATTTCGCCTTTGCCAGCCTTGGTCAACTCAGCCTGAAACACTTGTGCGCTGTGCTTGGCGGCGTCCAGTTGAGTCGGGTTGGTGGCGTAGATCACCGAGCGATATTGCGTGCCGATGTCGTTGCCTTGGCGCATGCCCTGAGTCGGGTTGTGCAACTCCCAGAACATTTTCAGCAGTTCCTGGTAGCTGACTTTCGCCGGTTCGTAGACCACCAATACCACTTCGCTATGGCCGGTCAGGCCCGAGCAGACTTCTTCGTACGTCGGGTTTGGCGTGAAGCCGCCGGCGTAGCCGACCACCGTGCTTACCACTCCTTCGCGCTGCCAGAACTTGCGTTCGGCGCCCCAGAAGCAGCCGAGGCCGAAGATCGCGAAATCCACGTCAGTCACGAACGGGCCCAGCAGCGGGGCGTCGTGGACGAAGTGGCGTTCCGGCAGGGTCATCGGAGTTTCACGGCCGGGCAGAGCTTGTTCTTTAGTCGGAAGCACGTTTTTGTTCACCAGAATTTCCGAGCGCAAGACCATCATCAGTCTCCTCAGTCAGGTTGAATGTAAATTGTCAGACACGCAGTTTGCCCAATGATGCCAAGTAAATCACTACAACTGTGGGAGCGAACTGTGGCGAGGGGGCTTGCCCCAGTTGGGCGGCGAAGCAGCCCCAAAATATCTGAGGTAACAAAGATCTTGTGAGTGCTGCGCACTCAAACGGGGGCAAGCCTCCTCGCCACAGGGATTAGGGTGTTCCACAGGGATTTTGCGGTGTTATGTCAGGCGAGCGGGCCGCGCGGGTAGCGTCGGAGCTTTTCGATCAGCTCGGAGCCGGGGATTGGCCGGTCGAACAGGTAACCCTGGCCGACGTCGCAACGATGGCGGCGCAGGAACGCCAATTGCTCGGCCGTCTCGATGCCTTCCGCCACGACCTTGAGTTTCAGGTTGTGCGCCATGGCGATCACCGCTGAGGTGATTTCCATGTCGTCCTGGTTGTCCGGAATTTCGTGGATGAAGCTGCGATCGATCTTGATGATGTCTATCGGGAATTTCTTCAGATAGCTCAGCGACGAATAACCGGTGCCGAAGTCGTCCATGGCCAGGGTCAGGCCCAGACGCTTGAGCTGGTCGAGCTGCAAGTGCGTGTCTTCGGTGGCTTCCAGCAGCAAACCTTCCGTCAGTTCCAGTTCAAGCAGATTGGCCGGCAGCGCTTCCTCCTTGAGGATGCTGGCGATGGACGCCACCAGGTCCGGGTCGGAGAATTGCTTGGGCGACAGGTTGATCGCCACTTGCAGATTGCCCAGCCCGGCAGCAGTCAGGTCTTTGCTCATGCGGCAAGCCTGACGGGCAATCCATTTGCCAATCGGAATGATCAGGCCGGTTTCTTCGGCGACGCTGATGAACTGGTCCGGGCGAATCATGCCTTTTTCCGGATGATTCCAGCGCAGCAACGCTTCCATCCCCAGCAGGCGGCCGCTGCGCAGGCACAGTTTTGGCTGGTAGAACACGTCCAGCTCGTTCTGTGTGAGCGCGCGGCGCAGGTTGTTTTCGACGAACAATTTGTAACTGGCTTCGGCGTTCAGCGCTTCGGTGAACACCTGCACCTGATGTTTGCCGTTGGCTTTGGCCTTGTGCAGCGCCAGACCGGCGTTGCGCATCAAGGTTTGCGGATCGCGGCCATGCAGCGGCGCGCAGGCGAGGCCAACGGAACCGGTGACGCTGATCAACTGGTTGTCGACGAACATCGGTTTGTCGAGCGTCGCGAGCAATTGGTTGGCGACTTGCTGGCCGGCGGCGAGGTCGGTGTTGTCGAGCAGCACGGCGAATTCGTTACTGGCGAAACGCGCGAGGCTGCCGCTCGGGCTCAGGCTGTTGCGCAGGCGTCGGGACAGGCTGATCAGCAGTTTGTCGCCAGTCTGGTGGCCGAGGCTGTCGTTGATCCGCTTGAAGTTGTCGATGTCCACCAGCAACAGGCTGATCGGCGTATCGCTGTCGCGAGCGAAGCGCTCGTCGAGGTTGCGAATGAACGCCGGACGGTTGCCGAGGTTGGTCAGGTTGTCGGTGTAGGCCAGGCGCTCGATGCGCTGCTGCGCGAGTTTGGTCTGGGTGATGTCTTCGTAGATGCCGATGTAATGCGTCAACTCGCGGTTGTCGCCATACACCTTGGAGATCGACAACTGGCCCCAGTACGGTTCGAGGTTTTTGCGACGGCTTTTGAATTCGCCCTGCCAACTGTTGCTTTTGGCCAGCGCCGAGGGCGCGTCGAACAGCAGTTCGCTGAGGTTTTCCAGCGCCGGCAGTTCCGAGAGCATCTGCCCGTGGACTTCTTCGGTGCTGTATTGGGTGATCGCGGTGAAGCTCGGGTTGACGTACTCGACCACGCCGTCGCAATTGACCAGCAAAAACGCGTTGGCGCTTTGCTCCACCGCACGCTGGAACAGGTGCAGGGCGCTGGTGGCGGTGCGCCGGTTGTGGTTGTTGATCACTTGGGCGAACTGGTCCGCAAGCTCACCGGCAAAGGCGATTTCGTCCGACTGCCAGGCGCGGGTCGCACCGGTCTGCTCCAGGCACAACACGCCGACCACTTGGCCATCGACGCGGATACTGGCGTCGAGCATGGCGTTGACGTCACGCGGGCGCAGGCTTTCGGCCATGTCGCGGGTGCGCGGGTCGCGAATCGCGTTGTGCGCGTCGATGGCGCGGCTGCTGTGCAAAGCTTCGAGGTAGTCGGGGAAGCTGCAGACGTCGATCGGCTCCGGCAGTTGGTATTCCTGCGTGGCGCGGTGATACGCCGAGATCGGCACCAGCATCGAACCTTCGAGGTTCCACAGGCTGGCGCAGTCGATTTCGTAGATGTCGCAGGCGCAACGAGTGATCAGCTCGGCGGCTTCCTGCAACGAGTTACTGGTGGTGTAGCGCTGACGGGTCAGCAGCAGAATTAGGTCTTGCTGGGCACGCACGCGGTCCAAGTGCTGCAATTGTTCTTGCTGGGCGCGCTGGTTGAGTTCGAGAGCGATTTGCAGGCGCGAATTCTGAGTTTCGAGGTCCAGCGCCGGCAGCTGTATTTCACCGTCGAACAAGCCGTCGACGACTAACAGGTAGCCGCGCAGCAGGTGTCGATTGTGTTGTTTGTAGGCTTCACCGAGTTCCAGCAGGCTCAAGGTCCCGGCGGCGGTGTGCAAGGTGTAGCGGACCAGGTAATGCGGACTTTCGGTGAGTTGTTGCTGGATCGCGTCGTGCAGTTGATAGCGCGCTTCGGGCTCCATCAGGCTCGCGTACGGCGAACCGACCAGCGCACAGAGTTCCACCGCCGGCAGGCCGAATTGGCGTTCGCAATTGGGATCGAGGAACAGCAGCGCCCAGCTCGCTTCATTCAGCCGTTCGAAACGCAGCATGCCGAGCCGCGAGGGCACAGGCAACTGCGTCACTACCTCGGCCACCATACGGCTGGCGGCATCGGGTTGGCTCTTCATATGGAGGGAAACTCGCTTCGAATATGCTGATCGCGCCGGGCTTTCGCCCTCGTCACTGTTGCCTGCGGCAAGGTTGCATCATTGCGGCACCGACTGACAAGAGTGATGAAGGCCAAGTGCTATAAGAATATGTCGGCAGGACGAAGGATTTCTCCAGCGCCGGGGTGAAAGTAATGTTCATGCCGGCGATTTTTGCGGCTGGAGAGGCGACTGTGGGGCTGGTGAAGCTACTGTGGGTTGATGATGCACTGGTTTGGTTTTGAGCACTGCATCTGCTTCTGGCGCAATTTCAGTTTCAGCGCCAACCCCGGTGAGTCACTTTCACCGGGGTGTGCAGCCTTAACGCAACGGAATGCTGATCGATTGCAGCAGTTCGCCGTCGCGGTCGTGGTAGTTGACGCGGATCTGCTTGGCCTCGACCAGCAAATGCGCGAAGTTGTCCTGGCTGACCACTTTGCTGGTCAGTTCATGCCGATAGTCGCCGGCCGCGGTTTGCGCCAATGGCTTGTCCAGGATAAACGTCGATTCCCGGGCGTACGGCAGCAGTTTGCTGTTGCATAGCGGCGACGAGACGATGGTGTGCACTTCGAAGTCGGGGTCTTCGCTGTGGGTCAGGCGACTGGTCAGGGAGCCGTGGACATCTCCGGAAATGATGAAGACATTCGGGATGCGCCGCGTACGAATGGTCTCCAGCAGGCGTAGGCGCTGTTCCGGAAATGCCTTCCAGGCATCGTCGCCGAGGCTTTTGCGGTCGGGGTAAAACATCACGCTGGTGACCACAAACTTGACCCGTGCCGGACTGTGGATCAGCCATTTGAGCAGCGCCTCTTCCTGTTTTTTATCGAGAATTCGTCGATTGTCGGCAGACAAGTCGCGCCGGGTGCGGCTGTCAGTGACAAACCATTCAATATCGCCCTCGGCGAATTGATACCAATACTGTTGTAGTTGCGGATTGACTTGCCCGTTGGCCAGTAGTCCATGCGCCGGGCTATGGCTGGCTTGATATAACTCATAGGCGTCCATTGCGTTTTTATACAGATAATCATCGTTCTTGCTTTTGTTGGCTGGCCAATTATCTTCAATCTCATGATCGTCGAGGATCATGTAAGTCGCCGTGTTAGACATCAACTTGTTGATGTTCGGTTGGGCAAACGCCGTGCGGTACTTGCTGAGAATCTGTTGATAATCGCGGTCGGGAGCAAAACGGTTCAAGTCATCGACGTAGATCTGGTCGCCGGTCATCAGTGTGGCGCTGATCGGCGGGTTGGCCTGTGCCGCCAATCGCGAGATCGAGGCGAAAATCCGGTCGCCCAACTGCGGCGCCGACGGTATGCCAGCGGTCATGCGCAAATAGCGGCACGAGCCGACGATGTAAGCACGGGGCAGGGTGGGTTTGCTGGAACGGGTGCGAAAGCGATACACCTCGCGCGGCCATTGCAGTGGCAACTCTTGCACGGTGTCCACGGTGTGCACCGGGCTCATAGGGCTGAGCCAGCCGGTTTGATATTCGTATTCAGTGTCTTCATGCAGGTCATTCAACGCAATGACATCGGACATGTCCCGTTGTGTCCGAAGTCTGGTAAACACACCTTTGGTCCAACGCTCTTCACCT
Organism: Pseudomonas sp. 43NM1; assembly: GCF_002836905.1. Taxonomy (NCBI): domain Bacteria; kingdom Pseudomonadati; phylum Pseudomonadota; class Gammaproteobacteria; order Pseudomonadales; family Pseudomonadaceae; genus Pseudomonas; species Pseudomonas sp. 43NM1. The sequence continues at coordinate 14,954 of NZ_MKGS01000142.1, forward strand.
GATCGCCGATAACGTATGCCGGCAAATACCGCTGCATCTTTCTGAGTGTCGCCGCGCAAGAATATACGTGCATGGTTAGTTGTAGTGTGACCAATAATCGGGCCGACAGTGGGTTTGAACATATTCGAATCCATTCGAAGTTTGTGCTAACTAAGCAATTAAGGATGTGGAAGTTCGTCTTGAACTTCATGCAACTAAGCCTAGTTACTGACTGGCAAAAAATATCGGGCAGAAGTGGACCGGGTTTGTGGGCCAAATAAGCGGAGGCTGTAGGAAGAAGCCCTGCATTTATCCAAGGCAAAAAAAAGCCCCGCCAAATTGGCGGGGTTGAGGTACGAGCGTGGCGCTCGGAAAACGTGGAACGCAACGAGCCCTCCGGTGAAGGAGGGCTTGTTTGGGTTTACAGCAGAATGGTGCGGATGTCGGCCAGCAGGTCGCTCAGGCGCTTGGTGAAGCGAGCGGCTGCGGCGCCGTTGATCACACGGTGATCGTAGGACAACGACAGTGGCAGCATCAGTTTCGGCTGGAAGGCTTTGCCGTCCCAGACTGGCTGGATGGTTGCCTTGGAAACACCGAGGATCGCCACTTCCGGCGCGTTGACGATCGGCGTGAAGCCGGTGCCGCCAATGTGGCCGAGGCTGGAAATGGTGAAGCAGGCGCCTTGCATGTCGTCAGCGGTGAGCTTCTTGTCGCGGGCCTTGGCGGCCAGCGCAGCGGCTTCGGCTGCCAGTTGCAACAGGCTCTTCTGGTCGACGTTCTTGATGACCGGTACCAGCAGGCCTTCAGGGGTGTCGACGGCGAAGCCGATGTTCACGTATTTCTTGCGGATGATCGCCTTGCCGCTTGGTGCCAGCGAACTGTTGAAGTCCGGCAGTTCCTTGAGCAGGTGTGCGCACGACTTGAGCAGCAGCGGCAGGATGGTCAGCTTGACGCCAGCCTTTTCTGCGACGGCTTTCTGGGCGATGCGGAACGCTTCCAGGTCGGTGATATCAGCCGAATCGAACTGAGTCACGTGCGGGATGTTCAACCAGCTGCGGTGCAGGCTCGACGCGCCGATTTGCATCAGGCGAGTCATCGGCACTTCTTCGGTTTCGCCGAAACGGCTGAAGTCCACGACCGGAATCGGCGGGATGCCCGCGCCACCGGTTGCGCCGCCAGCGGCCGGTGCTTCCTTGGCCTTCTGCATCATCGCTTTGACGTAAACCTGCACGTCTTCTTTCAAGACGCGACCGTGCGGACCGCTTGGGCTGACCGCGCTCAGCTCGACGCCGAACTCGCGCGCCAATTGGCGAACCGCCGGGCCGGCGTGAACCTTGGCGCCCGGTTTGGCTGGTGCGGCAGGTGCCGAAGCAGCTGCAGCAGGTGCCGATGCGGCCGCAGCAGCAGGAGCCGCTTCAGCCTTGGCCGCCGCAGGTGCAGCCGCCGCAGCCTGGGCCGGTGCAGCAGCAGGCGCAGCGCCTTTGACTTTGAGTTTCAGGATCAGGTCGCCAGTACCGACTTCGTCATCCAGCTTGATGGAAACGCTTTCCACCACGCCAGCGGCTGGCGATGGGATTTCCATGCTCGCCTTGTCGGATTCCAGGGTGATCAGCGACTGGTCGGCGGTGACGGTGTCGCCAGCCTTGACCAGGACTTCGATGATCTTGGCTTTGCCCGACGAACCAATGTCCGGAACATGAATGTCCTGAACGGTGTCGGCGGCCGGTGCGGCAGGCGCGGCGGCTGGAGCAGCAGCGGCGGCCGGAGCCGGCGCAGCAGCCTGGGCTGGCGCGGCAGCAGCAGGGGCCGCAGCACCCGCCGCAGCACCCGCCACTTCCAGGTCCAGAATCAGGTCGCCGGTGCCGACTTCGTCGTTGAGCTTGACGCTGATGCTCTTGACTACGCCAGCGGCTGGCGACGGGATTTCCATGCTGGCCTTGTCGGATTCCAGGGTGATCAGCGATTGATCAGCCTCGACGGTGTCGCCGACCTTGACCTGGATCTCGATGATCTGAGCCTTGCCCGACGAACCGATGTCCGGCACGTGAACCTGCTGAACCGAAGCGGCAGCAGGCGCGGCAGCTGGAGCAGCGGCGGCAGGTGCAGCCGCAGGAGCCGCTTCAGCCTTGGCGGCCGGAGCAGCCGCCGGCGCGTCAGCCGCAGGAGCCGGCGCAGCGTCCCCTTCAACTTCCAGCTCCAGCAACTCGTCGCCTTCTTTCAGGCGATCGCCCAGCTTCACTTTCAGGCTTTTGACGATACCGGCCTTCGGCGCAGGCACTTCCATGCTGGCCTTGTCCGACTCAAGCGTCAGGATGCTCTGCTCGGCTTCGATACGGTCGCCGACCTTCACAAATAGTTCGATTACTTCACCTTCACCGCTGCCGATGTCAGGTACTCGAATGAGTTCGCTCACAGATTGTCTCCTCAGCAGTCCAGTGGGTTGAGTTTTTCCGGGTTGATCCCGAACTTGACGATAGCCTCAGCCACCACCTTAGGTTCGATATCACCACGGTCAGCCAAGGCTTCCAGGGCTGCCAACACCACGAAATGACGATCGACTTCGAAGAAGTGACGCAGCTTTTTACGGCTGTCACTGCGACCGAAACCGTCGGTGCCCAAGACTTTGAATTCCTTGGACGGGACCCACTGACGAATTTGTTCGGCGAACAGCTTCATGTAGTCGGTAGAGGCAATGACCGGACCTTTACGGCCGCTCAGGCATTCTTCGACGTAGCTCACCTGAGGCTTCTGGCCAGGCTTCAGACGGTTGCTGCGCTCGACGGCCAGGCCATCGCGACGCAGTTCGTTGAAGCTGGTAACGCTCCAGACGTCCGCGCCGATGTTGAACTCTTCGCGCAGAATCTTCGCTGCTTCACGGACTTCACGCAGGATGGTGCCGGAGCCCATCAGCTGAACGTGGTGCGCCGCTTCGCGGGTGTCTTCTTCGAGCAGGTACATGCCCTTGATGATGCCTTCCTCGACACCGGCCGGCATGGCTGGCTGCTGGTAGGACTCGTTCATCACGGTGATGTAGTAGAAAACGTCCTGCTGCTCTTCGGTCATCTTCTTCATGCCGTCCTGGATGATCACCGCCAGCTCATAGCCGTAGGTTGGATCAAAGGTGCGGCAGTTCGGGATGGTGCCGGCCAGGATGTGGCTGTGACCATCTTCGTGTTGCAGGCCTTCGCCGTTCAGCGTGGTCCGGCCGGCGGTGCCGCCGATCAGGAAGCCACGGGTACGGCTGTCGCCAGCGGCCCAGGCGAGGTCGCCGATACGCTGGAAGCCGAACATCGAATAGAAGATGTAGAACGGCAGCATTGGCTGGTTGTGGCTGGAGTACGAAGTACCGGCAGCGATGAAGGAGCTCATGGCGCCCGCTTCGTTGATGCCTTCTTCGAGGATCTGGCCCTTCTTGTCTTCCTTGTAGAACATCACCTGGTCTTTATCGACCGGATCGTACAACTGGCCGACGGAAGAGTAGATGCCCAACTGACGGAACATGCCTTCCATACCGAAAGTACGGGCTTCGTCCGGGATGATCGGAACGATGCGCGACCCGATTTCCTTGTCCTTGACCAGTTGCGCGAGGATCCGCACGAAAGCCATGGTGGTGGAAATCTCACGGTCGCCGGAACCGTCAAGGATTGCCTTGAGGGTGTCGAGCGGCGGCGTCGGAATATCGAAGCTCTTGGCGCGGCGCTGTGGCACGAAACCGCCGAGTGCGGTGCGGCGCTCGCTCAGGTAACGGGCTTCGGCACTGTTTGGCTCAGGCTTGAAGAACGGCAGGTTCTCCAGCTCTTCGTCTTTTACCGGGATGTCGAAGCGATCGCGGAACAGCTTCAGGCTTTCAACATCAACTTTCTTGGTGTTGTGCGCGGTGTTCTTCGCTTCGCCGGCACCGGTGCCATAACCCTTGATGGTCTTGGCGAGGATGACGGTTGGTTGTTCTTTGTGGTTGACCGCTTCGTGGTAAGCCGCATAGACCTTGTACGGGTCGTGGCCGCCACGGTTGAGTTTCCAGATCTCGTCGTCGGACAGATCAGCAACCATAGCCTTCAGTTCAGGCGTGTTGAAGAAGTGTTCACGAACGAACGCGCCGTCTTTGGCTTTGTAGTTCTGGTACTCGCCGTCGATGACTTCGTCCATGCGACGTTGCAGGATGCCGTCGACGTCTTTGGCCAGCAGTGGGTCCCAGAAACGGCCCCAGATGACTTTGGTCACGTTCCACTGAGCGCCACGGAACACGCCTTCGAGTTCCTGGATGATCTTGCCGTTGCCGCGAACCGGGCCGTCGAGGCGCTGCAGGTTGCAGTTGATGACGAAGATCAGGTTGTCGAGCTTCTCGCGGCCAGCCAGCGAGATTGCGCCCAGGGATTCCGGCTCGTCACACTCGCCGTCGCCCAGGAAGCACCAGACTTTCTGCTTGCCTTCAGGAATGAAGCCGCGCGCTTCCAGGTACTTCATGAAACGTGCCTGGTAGATCGCCTGGATCGGACCCAGACCCATGGAAACGGTCGGGAACTGCCAGAAATCGGGCATCAGCCACGGGTGTGGATAGGACGACAGGCCTTGACCATCAACTTCCTGACGGAAGTTGTTCATCTGGTCTTCGGTGATGCGACCTTCCATGAATGCACGGGCGTAAACGCCTGGCGAGGTGTGGCCCTGGAAGTAGATCAGGTCGCCGCCGTGTTCGTCGGTCGGGGCCTGGAAGAAGTAGTTGAAGCCGATGTCATACAGGGTCGCACTGGAAGCGAAGCTGGAAATGTGACCGCCCAGGTCCGAATCTTTCAGATTCGTGCGCATCACCATGGCCATCGCGTTCCAGCGCACCAACGAGCGAATGCGGCGTTCCATGAACAGGTCGCCAGGCATGCGTGCTTCGTGGGTAACAGGAATGGTGTTGCGGTATGGCGTGGTGATGGCGTAAGGCAATTGCGAACCGCTGCGGGTCGCCAATTCGCCCATACGGGTCATCAGATAGTGAGCGCGGTCTTCGCCTTCTTTGTCGAGAACCGATTCCAGGGCGTCCAGCCATTCCTGGGTTTCGACGGGATCGAGGTCTTGCATGGCTTGCTCCAGGGCGGAAAGGCTTCCAGAATCGGTTGCCTGAGTTTGCGACTGGCCTTGTGGGCAGACGATATAAATTCTTGGATTGCCGAGAGGTATGTTCCGGCGGCGTGTAGTTTTACTACAAATCATCGGGCATTTCAGCCTTTCGAATGTATAGACGAGTAGTAAAACTACAGATGAATGGCTTGTGGCCTCCGGCTGCGTTGTGAGAATAATCGTTAAGGTTGGTCTTTTGCCAACCAGAAAAGGTGAAAGCTTGATGCTGGCTGCCAAAATAAAAGAAATTTCAGCTATTTCTAACCTTTGTTCGACAGTCGGTCACGTAGCGGCTTTCCAAGAATCACTACATGCAGCCCTTCACACGCCGATCAAGGATAGACCATGACCCTGCCTTCGCTTGCCCAACTGCCCGCCATGCTCCAGCCATTGGTCAGCCGTTCCGATGAGTCGTTCCGCGCGGCCGTCGCTTTATTGGACGACGAACAGGGGCTGTCTACCTGGACGCCTGAACGCTGGGCGCAATTCGCCCGCGTCACCGCCGCCAGCGATTTCGTGATTGAACAGAGTGTTCGTGACCCTTTGATGTTGCTGACGCTGGTGCAGTCCGGCGAACTGGACCGCAGCTTGGCGCCCGGCGAGTTGTGTGCGCAGATCGCCGCCGCGGTGAACGCGGCGCAAACCGAAGATGAACTCGGCCGCGCGCTCCGGCGCCAGCGCACCCGCCATCAAGTGCGCATCATCTGGCGCGACCTGACGCGCCAGGCCGACCTGATCCAGACCTGCCGCGACCTCTCGGACATGGCCGATGCGAGCATCGATCAGGCCTATCAGTGGTTGTACGCGCGGCACTGCCAGCAGTTTGGCGTGCCGACCGGGCGGCGCAGTGGCGAGCCGCAGCAAATGGTCATCCTCGGCATGGGCAAGCTCGGCGCCGTGGAGCTCAACCTGTCGTCCGACATCGACCTGATTTTCGCCTACCCCGAGGGCGGCGAAACCGTCGGCGTCAAGCGCTCGCTGGATAACCAGGAATTTTTCATCCGCCTCGGCCAACGCCTGATCAAAGCGCTGGACCCGATGACCGTCGACGGTTTTGTCTTCCGCGTCGACATGCGTCTGCGCCCTTACGGTTCGGCCGGCGCGCTGGTGTTGAGCTTCAACGCGCTGGAGCAGTATTACCAGGATCAGGGCCGCGACTGGGAACGCTACGCGATGATCAAATCGCGCGTGGTGGCCGGCGATCAAGTGGCCGGCGCGCAGTTGCAAGAACTGCTGCGGCCGTTCGTTTATCGGCGCTATCTGGACTTCTCGGCGATCGAAGCGCTGCGCACCATGAAGCAGTTGATCCAGCAGGAAGTGCGGCGCAAAGGCATGGCCGACAACATCAAGCTCGGCTCCGGCGGCATCCGCGAAGTCGAATTTATCGCTCAGGCATTCCAGTTGATCCACGGCGGCCGCGACTTGAGCCTGCAGCAGCGTCCTCTATTAAAAGTGCTGAGCACGCTTGAAGGTCAGGGTTACCTGCCGGCAGCGGTGGTCAGCGAGTTGCGCGAAGGTTACGAATTTTTGCGCTATACCGAGCACGCGATCCAGGCGATTGCCGACCGCCAGACGCAGATGTTGCCGGACGACGAGCAGGATCAGGCGCGAATTGCCTTTATGCTCGGGTTTGCCGATTGGGCCGCGTTCCACCAGCAGCTCATGCACTGGCGCGGCCGGGTCGCGTGGCACTTTGCGCAAGTGATTGCCGATCCTGATGAAGAGCAAGGCACCGAGGCCGAAGTAGTGGTCGGCGGCGAATGGTTGCCGTTATGGGAAGAGGAGCAGGACGAAGAGGCTGCTTGCCGACAATTGGAGGAGGGCGGTTTCGTCGATGCTGCCAAAGCCCTGAAAACCCTGGCCGGATTGCGCGGCAGTCCGCAATTGCGGGCGATGCAGCGTCTCGGCCGGGAACGGCTTGATGCCTTTATTCCGCGCTTGCTGGCGCAGGCGGTTGAGCACGCCAATCCTGACTTGGTGCTGGAGCGGGTACTGCCGCTGGTTGAAGCGGTGGCGCGGCGCTCGGCGTATCTGGTGTTGCTCACGGAAAACCCTGGGGCGCTGCGACGTTTGTTGACGTTGTGCGCCGCGAGCCCGTGGATTGCCGAGCAGATCACCCGTTTTCCGCTGCTGCTGGATGAGTTGCTCAACGAAGGCCGCTTGTTCAAGCCGCCCTTGGCGCCGGAATTGGCCGCCGAATTGCGCGAACGCCTGACGCGTATTCCCGAGGATGACCTCGAACAACAGATGGAAGCCTTGCGCCATTTCAAATTGGCCCACCGCTTGCGCGTCGCCGCCTCGGAAATCGCCGGCAGCCTGCCGTTGATGAAAGTCAGCGATTACCTGACCTGGCTCGCCGAGGCAATTCTTGAGCAAGTGCTGGCGCTGGCCTGGCGGCAGACGGTGGCCAAATACGGCACGCCACTGCGCAATGACGGCACGTTGTGTGATCCGGGCTTCATCATTGTCGGTTACGGCAAAGTCGGTGGGCTGGAGTTGGGGCATGGTTCCGACCTGGACTTGGTGTTCATCCACGATGGCGACCCGCAGGCTGAAACCGATGGCCCGAAACCTATCGACGGCGCGCAATTTTTCACTCGGCTTGGCCAGCGGATCATTCATTTGATGACCACGCAGACCAACTCCGGGCAATTGTACGAAGTCGACATGCGCCTGCGCCCGTCCGGTGCTTCGGGGTTGCTGGTGAGTTCGCTCGGCGCGTTTGCGCGATATCAGGAAAACGAAGCCTGGACCTGGGAACATCAGGCGCTGGTGCGCGCGCGGGTGCTGGTCGGCAGCAAAGATGTCGGCCAGGCGTTCGAGAAGGTTCGCGCGTCTATTTTGGGCAAGGCGCGGGATTTGCCGACCTTGCGTCAGGAGGTCAGCGAGATGCGCGCCAAGATGCGCGATAACCTCGGCAGCAAGAGCACGGCCGCCGGCACTGCGGCAAATGCCTTCGAAGCCACGGCGCCGTTCGATCTCAAGCAGGACGCCGGAGGTATCGTCGATATTGAATTTATGGTGCAATACGCGGCCCTGGCGTGGTCCGAACAGCACCCGTCATTGCTCCGCTGGACCGATAACATCCGCATTCTGGAAGGGTTGGAACAGGAAGGCCTGATGCCTGGCGAAGACGCCAGCCTGCTGCGCGAGGCCTACAAAGCCTACCGCTCCGCCGCCCACCGGCAGGCGTTGCAGAAGGATCCGGGGGTCATCCCGGGCGACCAGTTCGCGGACGAACGACGGCAGGTATTGCGGATCTGGAAAGAGCTGGGGTTGAGCTGAAACCGTTTATACGCAGCAACGAACACCCCTGTGGGAGCGAGCTTGCTCGCGATGAGGCCGTCACATCCAATGTTTTTAGTGACTGTCAGGACCCCATCGCGAGCAAGCTCGCTCCCACAGTCGATTTTCAGTGTTTGCTGGATTGAGGCACCAATGCCCCAAGTAGACCTGCGGTGTTTGGAAGATTGAAGCGGCTAAGCTACATCGCACTGGATGTGCACCAATACCCAATGTGGGAGCGACGGTTCGACGTTTCGACCTGCTCGCGATAGCGGAGTGACAGTCGACAGTCATGTTGAAGGTGATGACCCATCGCAGGCAGGCCCGCTTTTGCAGTGATTCTCGAGGCGGGGAGGCGTATGCCTCCCCGGTTCGTTTTTGGAAACCACATGAAAATTCTGATCGTTGGGCCCAGTTGGGTCGGTGACATGGTGATGGCGCAGACACTGTTTCAGTGCCTCAAGCAGCGCCACCCGCAATGCGAAATCGACGTGCTGGCCCCCGAGTGGAGCCGGCCGATCCTTGAGCGCATGCCCGAAGTGCGTCAGGCCTTGAGCTTCCCGCTCGGCCACGGCGCCCTCGAGCTGGCGACCCGTCGACGCATCGGCAAATCCCTGGCCGGCCAGTACGACCAGGCGATCCTGCTGCCCAATTCGTTGAAATCGGCGCTGGTGCCGTTCTTCGCCGGCATCCCGAAACGCACCGGTTGGCGCGGCGAATTCCGCTACGGCCTGCTCAACGACGTGCGCACGCTGGATAAACAACGTTACCCGCTGATGATCGAGCGCTTCATGGCCCTGGCCTACGAACCGGGCGCCGAACTGCCGCAGCCTTATCCGCGCCCGAGCCTGCAAATCGACCCGGTCACCCGTGAAGCGGCGCTGGGCAAATTCGGCCTGAGCCTCGACCGTCCGGTGCTGGCGCTGTGCCCTGGCGCCGAGTTTGGCGAGTCCAAGCGCTGGCCGTCCGAGCATTACGCCAAAGTCGCCGAAACCAAGATTCGCGAAGGCTGGGAAGTCTGGCTGTTCGGCTCGAAAAACGATCACTCGGTCGGCGAAGACATCCGCGCGCGGCTGATTCCCGGCCTGCGTGAAGAGGCGGTCAACCTCAGCGGCGACACCTCGCTGGCCGAGGCGATCGACCTGCTGTCCTGCGCCGACGCCGTAGTCTCCAACGATTCCGGGCTGATGCACGTGGCCGCCGCGCTGAACCGGCCGCTGGTCGCGGTGTACGGCTCGACCTCGCCGGGCTTCACGCCGCCGCTGGCCGAACAGGTCGAAATCGTCCGGCTCGGCCTCGAATGCAGCCCGTGTTTCGACCGCACCTGCCGCTTCGGCCATTACAACTGCCTGCGCCAGCTCATGCCGCAACCGGTCAACGAAGCCTTGCAGCGGTTGCAGGGCACTGTGGTCGAGGTCAATTAGTTTGCGGGTTCTGTTGATCAAGACTTCTTCGCTGGGCGACGTCATTCACGCGTTGCCGGCGTTGACCGACGCGGCGCGGGCGATCCCCGGCATTACCTTCGATTGGGTGGTGGAAGAAGGCTTCGCCGAAATCCCGACGTGGCACCCGGCCGTGGGCACAGTCATCCCGGTGGCGATCCGCCGCTGGCGCAAAAACATCTGGCAGACGATCAAAAGCGGCGAGTGGAAACGCTTCAAACAAAGCGTGCGCGCGACGAAATACGACTTGGTGATCGATGCCCAAGGCCTGCTTAAAAGCGCCTGGCTGACCCGTTACGTCAAGGCCCCGGTGGCCGGGCTCGACAAGGATTCGGCGCGCGAGCCGATGGCTTCGCGGTTCTACTCGCGCCGCCTCGCCGTCGGTCGTGGCCAGCACGCGGTCGAGCGCGTGCGCCAGTTGTTTGCGTTGGCGCTGGGCTACGACTTGCCCAAGGGCCTCGGCGATTACGGCCTCAACGTCGAACGTCTGGTCGAATTGCCGCGCAAGAATCCCTACGTGTTGTTTCTGCACGGCACCACGTGGGACACCAAACACTGGCCGGAAGCCTATTGGCGTGAACTCGCCGAACGCGTCGGCCACCTCGGCGTCGCGGTGAAACTGCCGTGGGGCAACCCGGTCGAGAAGGCCCGCGCCGAGCGCATTGCCGCCGGGTTCCGACATGCCGAAGTGCTGCCCAAACTCAATCTCGCCGGTGTCGGCAAAGTATTGGCCGGCGCCCAGGCGTGTGTGGCCGTCGACACTGGTCTCGGTCACCTCGCTGCCGCGCTCGACGTGCCGACCCTGTCGCTGTTCGGCCCGACCAACCCGGGCCTGACCGGGGCTTACGGCAAGGCGCAGATTCACCTCGCCAGCGACTTCCCGTGCGCGCCGTGCATGCAAAAGAAATGCACCTATCAACCGACGGCCGAAGACGCCCGTCAGTTTGACCTTAAACGCGAGTGGCCCCTGTGCTTCACGCGTCTGAATCCCCAGCGTGTCGCCAGCCGACTGAGCACGTTGTTACTGGCTGAGGAGCTGCGCTGATGCAATTGGCTTTTGTCCTTTACAAATATTTCCCGTTTGGCGGTTTGCAGCGCGATTTCATGCGCATTGCCCTCGAATGTCAGCAGCGCGGACACCAGATCCGTGTGTACACGCTGATTTGGGAAGGTGACGTGCCGCCGGGTTTCGAAGTGTTGGTGGCGCCGGTCAAGGCGTTCTTCAATCACCGGCGCAACGAAAAACTCAGCGAATGGATGGAGGCTGATCTGGCCAATCGTCCGGTCGATCGCCTGATCGGCTTCAACAAAATGCCCGGCCTCGACGTGTATTACGCCGCCGACGGCTGCTTCGAAGACAAGGCGCAAAACCTGCGCAATTCGCTGTACCGGCGCTGGGGCCGCTACCGGCACTTCGCCGAGTACGAGCGTGCGGTGTTCGCCAAGGACGCCAAAACAGAAGTGCTGATGATCTCCGAAGTGCAGCAGCCGCTGTTCATCAAGCATTACGACACGCCGCTGGAACGCTTTCATTTGCTGCCGCCGGGGATTTCCCAGGACCGTCGCGCGCCGCCGAATGCTTCGCAGATTCGCGCCGAATTCCGTGCTGAATTCAAGCTCAAGGATGACGATCTGCTGCTGGTGCAGATCGGCTCCGGGTTCAAGACCAAAGGCGTCGATCGCAGCCTCAAAGCGCTGGCCGCCTTGCCCGCTGATCTGAAGAAACGCACGCGGCTGTTTGTAATTGGCCAGGACGACCCCAAATTGTTCCAGATGCAGAGCGCCACGCTGGGGCTTGGCGACAACGTCACGTTCCTCAAGGGCCGCAGCGACATCCCGCGTTTCCTGTTGGGCGCCGACCTGTTGATCCACCCGGCGTACAACGAAAACACTGGCACCGTGCTCCTTGAAGCGCTGGTCGCCGGGTTGCCGGTGCTGGTCAGCGCGGTGTGTGGCTACGCCCATTACATCGCCGAGGCCGATGCCGGGCTGGTGCTCGACGAGCCGTTCGATCAGGCGCAACTCACGCACTATCTGAGCGACATGTTGCACGACGCAGATGCACGGGCGGCCTGGAGCCGCAACGGTCTGGCCTTCGCCGAGACGGCCGACCTCTATAGCATGCCGCAGCACGCGGCCGATGTGATTCTGGCGGAGCACGCTTAATGAAGTTGATGCTGGCTGAACCGTTCAAAAGCCTGTGGGCCGGACGTGATCCGTTTGCCGAAGTCGAAGGCTTGCAGGGCGAGGTGTACCGCGAGCTCGAAGCGCGCCGGACCTTGCGCACCGAAGTGAACGGCAACGGATTTTTCGTGAAAATCCACCGCGGCATTGGCTGGGGCGAAATCTTCAAAAACCTGCTGACCGCCAAGCTGCCGGTGCTCGGCGCGGGCCAGGAATGGAAAGCCATCCAGCGCCTGCAAGAAGTCGGCGTGCCGACCATGACCGCCGTCGCCTATGGCGAAAAGGGCAGCAACCCGGCGGATCAACATTCGTTCATCGTCACCGAAGAACTGGCGCCGACCATCAGCCTCGAAGACTTCAGCATCGATTGGGTGAAAAACCCGCCGGAGCCGAAACTCAAGCGCGCGCTGATCGCCGAAGTCGCGCGCATGACCGGCATGATGCACCGCGCCGGGGTCAACCACCGCGACTGCTACATCTGCCACTTCCTGCTGCACACCGACAAACCGGTGACTGCCGAGGACTTCAAACTCTCGGTGATCGACCTGCACCGCGCGCAAACCCGAGCGAAGATCAACCAGCGCTGGCGCAACAAGGATCTGGCGGCGTTGTACTTTTCGGCGTTGGACATTGGCCTGACTCGGCGCGACAAGATGCGTTTTCTCAAGGGCTACTTCCAGCAACCGCTGCGGCAGATTCTCGGCGAAGAAGCCGGCTTGCTCAGCTGGCTCGAAGGCAAGGCCAACAAGCTCTACGAGCGCAAACAGCGTTACGGGGATGCGCTCTGATGCCGGGTTGGAAGCTGGACCCGGCTTACAGCGAATTGGCGGAAGACTTCGGCAACCTCGACGCGGTATTCGCCCTTCAAGGCGAGCGCATGACGTGGGACCCGTTGTCCGAGCTGATCCGCGTCAAGCGCAACGGCGTCAATTACTACGTGAAGCGTTACGTCGGCGCCGGCAAAGGCCTGCGCCGTTATCTGGGCAAGCCACGGGTGAAAGCCGAGTGGCAAAACCTCAAGCGCTTCGCCAAGTGGGGCATCCCGACCGCTGACGTGGTGGCGTGGGGCCTGGAGCGGCGCGGCGCGGCGTACGACCGTGGCGCGATGATCACCCGCGAACTGCCGAACACCGAAGACTTGTCGGCCCTGGCTGATCGCAATGACCCGAAACTGGCGGACCGCGCCTGGGTCGATGGCGTCAGTCGGCAATTGGCCGGTTATACCCGGACCATGCACGACAATCGCTTCACCCATAACGACTTGAAGTGGCGCAATTTGCTGATCGACGATCAGGCCCGACTGTTCCTGATCGATTGCCCGAACGGCGATTTCTGGCGCGGTTTCTGGCTCAAGTACCGCATCACCAAAGACCTGGCCTGCCTCGACAAAGTGGCGAAATATCACTTGTCGGCGACCCAGCGCCTGCGCTTTTACCTGCAATACAGCCAACGGCCTCGGCTCAATGCCGCCGACAAAAAACGGATCCGCCACGTGCTGAGATTTTTCGAGGGCCGCGAATGACTGATTTCCTCGCCGCTGAAGACCGCGCGCTCCTCGAGCGCCACGGCCTCGGCACGTTCGACGCACTGTGGGCCAAGGAGCTCGAAGCAGTTGATGAACCCAACACGGCGGGCGGTGGCTGGAGCAGCGTGTTTCGGCTCGATCTGGAAGGGCAGGGGTTTTACCTCAAGCGCCAGAGCAATTACCTGACGCGGACCTTGCACGCGCCGTTCGGCGAGCCGAGTTTTGCCCGTGAATTCCGCAACATTTCGCGTTATCAGCGGATGGGCATTCCAGCCCTGCACGCGGTGTTTTTCGGCGAGCGCAAAGTCGCTGGCGAAGTCCGCGCGATTCTCCTGACCCGCGCGCTGGACGGCTGGGATGACCTCGATTCGCTGTTGCAGCGCTGGGCCGATTTGAGCGCTGCGCAACATTCGGCGATTCTGCAAGCCTGTGGACAACTGGCGCGACGCCTGCACGGCGTGCGTCAGGTTCACGGCTGTTTTTACCCCAAGCATATTTTCCTGCGCGCGAGCGGCGACGGTTACGAGGCGCAGTTGATCGACCTGGAAAAGACTCGGCCCTTGTTGTTCGGTCAGCGCGACCGCACCAAAGACCTGGAGCCGCTGGTGCGCCGTTCGCCGCAGTGGACGCCAAGCCAACTGCGCGAGTTGTTGGCCAGTTACGTCGAGCAACCCGTCGACAGTCCGCTGGTGGACAGCTGGCTGTCGCGGCTCACTGCGCGCCGCAGTCACAAGGAGACGCGCTGATGCGTTTGTCCGAACTGAAGGACGCCGGCCGTAGCCCGACTTTGCCAATCAACATTCCACTGGCCGATGCCGCCGGGCCGGCGGATCTGCAATTGCTCAGCTTGCTGCGCGTATTGCCGGGCCAGCGTTATGTCGGTGCCGGGGTCTGGCGTGGCCGCCCGGTGCTGGCCAAATTGCTGGTCGGCAGCAAAGCCGCGCGGCACTTCCAACGTGAGCTGGACGGCGTGCGTTTGCTCGCCGCTCAGGGCCTGACCACGCCGCTGCTGTTGGCCGATGGCTTGAAGGACGGCGAGGGCGGCTGGCTGCTGTTCGATTTCCTCGAAGGCGCCGAGAGCCTTGGCGAAACCTGGAAACAGGTCGAACACTTGCCGGTGCTCGCCGACATGCAGGGCGCGGTGCTCGCCGAAGCCTTGGGCGCGATCGGCCAAATGCATCGCAAAGGGCTGTGGCAGGAAGATTTGCACCTGGACAATCTGCTGCGCCAGCGCGGTCGGTTGTATCTGATCGATGGCGGCGGCGTTTGCGCCGAAACGCCGGGCCAGCCGTTGTCGCGGCAGAAAGTTCTGGAAAACCTCGGGGTGTTTTTCGCCCAGTTGCCGAAGTCGCTGGAACCGTTCACCGAAGAATTGCTGGTCTATTACCTGCTGAGCAATGGCGAACATGCGTTGCCGATGGAAGCCTTGCAGAAGCAGATCGACAAGGTCCGGCGCTGGCGTCTGCGTGACTTCCTGATCAAGTGCGGGCGCGACTGCACGCTGTTCAGCGTCCAGCGCGGCGCGTTTGGTTTGCGCGCGATTCGTCGCGAAGAAGAAAGCGCCATGTTGCCGGTGCTGGAGCAGGCGGATGCTTTACTCGATCAGGGGCACTTGTACAAAACCGGCGGCGCCGCGAGCGTCGGCAAGGTTGAAGTGGCCGGGCGCACGCTGGTCATCAAACGTTACAACATCAAGGGTTTTGCCCATTGGCTCAAACGCTTCTGGCGCCCGAGCCGGGCCTGGCATTCGTGGCGCGAGGGCAATCGCCTGGCGTTCCTCGGCATCGCCACGCCAAAACCGTTGGCGTTGCTGGAGCAGCGCTTTCTGTGGCTGCGCAGCCGGGCTTATCTGGTGACCGAATACTTGCCGGGCCCGGACATCATCGAGCGGTTTGCGCCGTACGTTGAAAGTGGCGCCGCGCCCGAGGCCGAGTTGCTGGCGCTGGATCATCTGTTCGCCGAGCTGATCAGCGAACGCATCAGCCATGGCGATTTCAAGGGCCACAACCTGTTCTGGCACGTGGATCGCTGGGCGCTGATCGACCTCGATTCGATGTGTCAGCACAGCTCGGCCAGCAGCTTCGCCCCGGCTTATGCGCGGGATCGCGCGCGGTTCATGCGCAACTGGCCGCCGGGCAGCGCGTTGTATCAAATGATTGATCAGCGCTTGCCCAGGGAAATCGCCAGCGCTGTCTGAATCGGGCCTGCGGCCCTATCGCGAGCAGGCTCACTCCTACACTCGGAATGCGTTTCCCCGCAGGAATGAGCCTGCTCGCGATAGGGTCCACCGAGCCAACACAAAACCCGGTCTGCCAACGGAGGACACATTCTAGTGAAATGTCCTACATGATCTGCAGACCCCGTGAACTGTGCCCTGAGTAACCCCAGTGCTAGCTTGTCTGACGATTCCGACAGGCAGATTCAGATGATCAAAATAGCGCTTCCGCTGGTGACGCTTGCACTGCTTTTAACCGGCTGCGGCACTGCCGTCACGGTTCTGCAAGACGACGCCGACGCCGCCCGCAGCCTCAGAAAACAAAAAACCTACTGCCAGTCCATCCCGCGCATTTACAGCGGCCTCGCCTACGATTTTTGCGTGCTCAACGCACCGCCCGACCCCACCGGCGTAATGGTGCCGCTGGTGCTGCTGGATTTAAGCCTGTCAGGGGTTCTGGACACAGTGGTGTTGCCGTACACGATCTATCGGCAGGTAGCGGATGGGAATATCGCAGTGTATTGGCGTCCGGGTCGTGGATAAGCTGGCGCAGCGGCGTTTGGCGCAAGTCTTCTTCAGCGGCTGACAACCACAGGGTCATTCCTCTCATGTTTACGCTATAATCCCGCCCTTTAGCTGTCTCTCGCCGCTTGCGAGGGCACATTAATTTTTGAGGCGCTTGTCGCCTGCATGCAGACTAAAGAGGCTAGACCCCTGTGGCATTGACGATTCTTGGCCTGTCCGGCGCCCTTAGCCATGATCCTTCCGCAGCGTTGTACATCGACGGCAAGCTGGTCGCGGCGGCGGAAGAAGAGCGCTTCGTACGCGATAAACATGCAAAGAACCGCATGCCTTACGAATCGGCAAAGTTCTGCCTCGAGCAGGCGGGCATCAAGCCGTCCGATGTTGACGTGGTCGCGATCCCGTTTGCCCCGATCAGCCTGTTCGGCAAAGCGCGCTGGCACTACGCCAAGCGTTACTGGTACGCCCCGGACCGCGCACTCGACGCGATCCTGATGGGCAACCGTCGCTACAAGCGCTATCGCAACAAGATCGTGTTCTGCCTTGAGCAACTGGGTTTTGACCCGAAAAAAATCAAGATCGAACCGGTCGAGCACCACTTGGCTCACGCCTCCAGCGCTTACCACTGCTCCGGTTTCAAAGAGAAAACCGCGATCCTCGGCATCGACGGCAAGGGTGAGTACGCCACGACCTTCTTCGGTTACGGCGAAAACGGCAAGATCCACAAGATCAAGGAATTCTTCGATCCCGATTCGCTCGGCGGCCTCTACGGCGCGATCACCGAGTTCCTCGGTTTCGAAATGCTCGATGGCGAATTCAAGGTCATGGGCATGGCGCCGTATGGCGACCCGAGCAAGTACGATTTCTCGCGCCTGGCCTCGTTTGAAAACGGCGAGTTGGTGATCAACACCGACTACGCCAACGTCATCGGCCTGCGTCGCTATAAAGAGAAGGGCAAAGGTTTCTACTTCTCGCCGAAGCTGATCGAGTGGCTGGGGCCGAAGCGCGAAGGCGACATCGCCGACGAGCCGTACATTCACTACGCGGCAAGCATGCAAGCGCTGTTCGAAAAGATCTCGCTGCAGATGATCGACCACTACCTGGGCGACGTGCTCAAGGAAACCGGCAAACTGGCTTTCGCCGGCGGCTGTGCGTTGAACGTCAAACTGAACCAGAAAATCATCGCCCGTGATGACGTCACCGAATTGTTCGTGCAACCGGCGTCCGGCGATGCCGGCACCGCGGTCGGCGCCGCGGCATATGTGTCGCACGCCCGTGGCGTACCGGTCGAGAAGATGGAACACGTCTACCTCGGCCCGTCGTACAGCAACGAAGACGTGATCGCCGCGTGCGCCCGTCACGCGAGCAAACCGACCTGGCGCAAGCTTGAGAACATGCCGGAAAACATCGCCAAGATCATGGTCGATGGCAACCCGGTCGCCTGGTTCCAGGGCCGCATGGAGTTTGGTCCGCGCGCACTTGGCGGTCGCTCGATCATCGGTTGCCCGAGTGCCACCGGCGTCGCTGACCGGATCAACCACCAGATCAAGTTCCGCGAGCGCTGGAGGCCTTTCTGCCCGTCGATGCTCGACACCGTTGCACCGCAGATGATCAAGATCGATCACCCGGCGCCGTTCATGACCTTCACTTTTGAAGTGGCGGAAGAATGGAAAACCCGCGTACCGGAAGTGGTCCACGAAGACGGCACGTCCCGCGCTCAGGTGCTCAAGCGCGAATACAACCCGCGTTACTACGACATGATGAAAGCGCTGGAAGTGCTCACCGGCAACGGCGTATCGCTGAACACTTCGCTCAACCGTCGTGGCGAACCGATGATTTGTTCGCCGACCGATGCATTGAACATGTTCTTTGGCTCTGACCTGCAATACTTGATCATGGAAGACATTCTGGTGGTCAAAGAAGGTGCGGAGGCTTATGACACGCTCGGCTGAACGCCATGTGCTGCAGTTCTGTCACGGCTATGACGGGCCGTTTCTGGACTGTGCCCGGCAGTACGCCACCCTGTTCGCGGGGACTGGCTATCGGGTGACCACGGTTTTTCTGACCGGGGTCGCCGACAGTGAAGTCGCCGCCAGCTGCGCTTCTGACGAAGTGCTGTTCATGGAATACCGCTCCAAGGCCATTCGTGGCCTGAAGCTGGGCGCGATCCGCGATCTGCGCAAGATCGCCGCTTCGCGCAACTTCAGTTTCTGCATCGCACACCGCTTCAAACCGATCTACATTGCCTTGCTCGGCACGGCGTTGCCGGTGATCGGCGTGCACCACGCGTTCGACGACTACGAACGCCGCACACGCAAACTCTTCGCGAATTTTTTCCACAAACGCTTGAGCCTGCTCGGCGTTTCCAACGCGGTGCGCGACGACATCCGCAGTTGCCTGCCGAAATGGCCGGCTGCGCGAATTCAGACGCTCTACAACCGCATCGATGTGCAAGCCTTGCAGGACAGTCACCTGTCCGCGCATGTCGCCCGCCAGGATTTGGGTCTTTCGACCGATGCCTGGGTGGTCGGCAATGTTGGCAGGCTGCACCCGGACAAGGATCAGGCGACGCTGCTGCGCGGTTTTGCCCAGGCATTGCCCGGTTTGCCGGCGAACAGCCAGTTGGCGATTCTCGGTATCGGTCGGCTGGAACACGATCTCAAGGAACTCGCGCGCGAGCTGGGCATAGGCGATCGCGTCATGTTCCTCGGCCAGGTGCCCGAAGCCCGGCTGTATTTCCGCGCATTTGATGTGTTCGCCCTCAGTTCCGACAACGAGCCGTTCGGCATGGTACTGCTCGAAGCCATGGCCGCTGGCGTGCCGTTACTCGCTACCGCGTGCGGCGGGGCGAAAGAAGTCGTCGAAGGCGTGGGCATTCTGTTCCCGCCGGGCGACGCCGAACATCTGGCCCAAGGGCTGCAGCACCTGGCTGCGATGGATGAGCAACAACGTCGCCAATGCGCCGAGCTGATGCTCGAGCGCTTGCGTGAGCGCTTCAGCGACCGCGCAGTCGGCGACGCTTTCTGGCATTTGCCACACGTTACCGAACTGGCAAAGAGGGGCTGATGCTCAACCGATTTCAAGGCTGGCGCGAGCGTGGCTGGGCGTCGGTCGACGCCCCGACTTATGCGGCTGCCTGGCAGCGATTTGGCGGCAGCGTCGCCACCCATCCGCTCGTCGTCGAGCGCTTGGCCGCCCTCGCGGACATCCCGGTGCGCTACCTGGCCTGGGAGCAAAACGGCGAAGTCAAAGCCGCGATCCCGACTTGGGGCCGCGACCTCGCACTGTCCAAGGACGTGCTCAAACGCCGCGGCAAAAAAGGCCTGTTCGACCTCGGCAACGCCGAACTGATCCTGCCGGCCGCCGCCGATGCCCAGGCACCTTTGCGCCATCGCGGGCGTTATCTGTCGGCGCTGAATCAAGGCCGCTTCACTGGCATCAAGTTGCAGACCGAACAACTGGCCATGGCCCGAACTCCCGAAGAACTTTCGAAAAAGTTTCGCTACAACCAGCGCCGCGAACTGCGTTTGCTGGAAGAAGCGGGCGGTGTGGTGCGGCCGGTCAGCGAGTTTTCCAGCGCCGAATTGGCAGCGATCTATTGCGATCTGTTTCAGCGGCGCTGGGGTTTCCCGGCAACCGGCGCGGCGCGCATGGGCGAGGTTATCGAGCTGCTGCGCGAACTGCTGATCGGCTCGGTGATTTTCCTCAACGATGCGCCGATTGCCATTCAACTGGTCTACCGCGTCGAGGCGCCAGAGTGGATCAGCGTCGAATACATCAATGGCGGCGTCGACCCTGAAACCCGCGAATTCAGCCCCGGCAGCGTGTTGAGTTTCATCAATACGCAAAGCGCTTGGGAACATGCGCGAGCGCTGGATAAACCGCTGCGGTTTTCCTTCGGCCGCGCCGACCGTGAATACAAGGACCGCTGGTGCAATCCCGTGCCGGTCTTCACCGTATGAGCCCGCCCATGAGCCGCAAACAGCAACTGCTCAAGCGTCATCGTCGCAACAAGCGCGTCGGCCTGCTGATCGCCCTGGTGTTGCTGGTTGTGATTGGCCTGCTGGAGGCCTGGTGGCTGCCGTTGGTGTTGGCGATCCTCGGCTGGATCGCGCACGAAGCGTGGTTCGCCGACCATCTGTTCTATGCGCCGACCGATGATTATCAGTACAGCTTTCCGCCGTACACCCAGCGGCCCAAGGTGCATCTGAGCGGCGAGCATTTGCGCCTCGACGAAGGCGTGATGCTGGTCGATGACGCGACGCTGGTGTTGGCGTTGCGGATAAAAAGCACCTGGCTGGGGCGGTTTTTCGACCCGGTGGTTGAGCTGGTCGGCGGCAATAATCCGGATCGACAGACCTTCGAACGCGGCGTCAACGGCTTGCGTTATCTGAACCTCAGCGGCCAGTCGCACGTCTTGTCCCAGGGCCAATTACGGTTGCGCGGGCGCTTCTGCAAGGTGTTCGGCGAACCGGTGCTGTGGGCTTTCGAGCAAGCGGATTACCGCCGCGAGCGCATCATGGTCATCGCGCCTCACGCCGACGACGCGGAACTGGCGGCCTACGGTTTGTACAGTCAGGCCAGTGAAGCCTGGATCGTCACCCTGACGGCCGGCGAAATCGAAGCCGAACACTATCAGCAGATGGGCCTGAACAAGGTCGAAGCGGCGCGGCTCAAGGGCCGTTTGCGCGCCTGGGACAGCATTGCCGTGCCGCGTTGGGCCGGCGTGCCGCAAGAGCATTGTGTGCAATTGGGTTATTTCTGCCTGCAACTGGCGGCGATGAAAGCGGCTCCGTCGCAACCGATGGGCTCGCGCGAAGCGGAGCTGGGCGACACGCGGCTGTTTCGCCAGATGAACCCGTTCACCTTGCCCGGCGACGCCGACGGTGCGCCGACCTGGAACAATCTGCTGGCCGATCTGCGCGAGGTGCTGCTGCGCGCACGTCCCGATGTAATCGTATTGCCGCACCCGACGCTCGATCCGCACCCGGACCACATCTGCGCGCAGGAAGCGGTGCTGGAAGCGTTGCAAGGCCTGGACTGGCAGCCAACCCTGCTCGGTTACGCCAACCATTTGCATGACAACGATCGCTGGCCGATGGGCGATGCCGGGAGTGGCATCGCGTTGCCTCCGGCGTTCGATGCGACGCTGGCGATGCAACCGTGCTGCCTGCCGCTGTCCATCGAGCAGCAGCGCGACAAAGCCATGGCGCTCGGCATGATGCACGACTTGCAACCACCGCCGCCGTTCAAGCGACGCCTGCGCCGAATCATTCAGCGTTTGCTAGCCGGTCGTGCGTCGTCGGTGTACGGCGAGAACGAATTCTTCCGCAAAGCGGTCAGACGCCATGAATTGTTTTGGGTTCTGAAGCAAAACGAAACATCTGCACAGCAGAAATGAAGCAATTCGCGGCTTAGCATGGCGGCAAATTCAGCCGCTGCAGTGATTGTTCTGTGATTGACCCATGCCCGCGTATTCTTTTTCTGATTCCGTATTTCGGCCAATGGCCATTCTGGATGCCGTTCTTTCTGGAGAGCTGCAGGCGTAATCCGGATATCGATTGGTTGTTGTTCAGTGACTGCGGTGTTCCGGAAAATCTGCCGCCCAATGTCAGCATTGAGGCCGTGACTTTCAGCGATTACTGCGCATTGGTATCACGGCGCCTGAATATCGATTTTGCCCCCGATGCCGCGTACAAGTTGTGCGACATCAAACCGGCGCTTGGGCATATCCATGTTGATCGGCTGCAAGGCTATGATTTCTGGGCGTTTGGCGATATTGATCTGGTGTATGGTGACCTGCGCCGTTATTTCACCCCGCAGCGTCTGGCCGGGTATGACCTGTTTTCCACCCACGAACGGCGGGTTGCAGGGCATTTGTGTCTGATACGCAACACCGCGCGCAAGCGTGAGTTGTTCATGCAGATCAAGGATTGGCAGCAGCGTTTCACCGATCAAAAGCATCACGCGTTGGACGAGGGCGCTTTCAGTCGCATCTTTCTCTGGCGCAAGAATTTTCCCGAGCCGCTGTTCAAGCTGGTCGGCAAATTCAACCCGTGGCGTCGTCGCAGTGAGTTCATCGAGGCGTTCAGTACGCCGGGTGGCTGCATCAAATGGCATGACGGCACACAGGATTTTCCGCGTCGCTGGTATTGGCGCGATGGTTGTCTGAACAATGATCGCGATGGCGATCGCCGGTTTCCGTACTTCCACTTCGTTTGCTGGAAACGCAACGAGTGGCCACGGCTGCCGCCACAAGATCCGGCCGAAGTCAGGCGCATCGCCGCCGAACCAGCCTGGGTCATCGATGCGAACGGTTTCCACCGGGGAGAGTTATGAGTCAACGGTCCAAGGTTCTGCAATTGCAGCCTGACTACAACGTCAAATCCCATGACTTTGCCGACCTGGCAGAGCAGATCGTCAAGGCCTTGCCGAGCGATCGTTATGAGGTGACCGCGGCGTTCCTGCGCGGCAAACCTGGGCCTGGCGAGGCGGTGAGCCGTGCCGACCGTTCGGTGTATTTCGAGTTTTCCGACAAGTCCCTCAAGGGCATGCGTCTGCGCGCGATGTGGCAGCTGTACAAGTTCTGCCGCGCCGAGCAGTTCGACGTGGTGATCTGCAATCGCTTCAAGCCAGTGAACATGATGCTGGCGCTCAACCGCTGGCTGAAGGTGCCGCTGTGCATCGGCATCTCTCATGGTTTTGGCGAATACGACCGCTTTTACCGGCGCCGCCAGACCCAGCGCCTGATTGATCGGCACTGGCGTTTTGTCGGGGTCTCGCCGGCGGTCAAACAATACCTGCTGGACTGCAAGTGCGGTTTTACCGACCAGAACACCTACGCGATCACCAATGCCATCGACATCGAACAGGCTGAAAGCTTGCAGCACAGCCGCGAGCGCGCCCGTGAATTGTTGGGCATTGACCCGTCGGTGCGCCTGATTGGCGCGCTGGGGCGGTTGGTGCCGATCAAGGGCCACACTTACTTGTTGCAGGCATTTGCCGCGCTCAAGGACAAATACCCGAATACCCAACTGGCGATCATTGGCGCCGGCCGCGAAGAAGCGAAACTCGCCGCCGAGATCGAGCGCCTGGGCCTGAGCGGCCGCGCGCATTTGCTCGGTTTCAAGGAAATCGCCTTGCAGTACATTCGCGCCTTCGATGTCTGGACCATGCCGTCGCTGGCCGAAGGCCTGGGCCTGGCGCTGCTCGAAGGCATGAGCGGGCACTTGCCGGTGATTGCTTCGAACGTGCCGGCCATGCTGCCGCTGATCGAAGGCGCCGGAGGCCTGGCGATAACCCCCAAAGACGTGCCGAGCCTGATTGCCGCGCTGGATACCTACCTCGCGCTGCCCGACGACGAGCTCAAGGCCAAAGGCGAGCAGGCGTTCCGTTATCTGCAAACCGAACACGACATCGAGGTGTTCCGCCAGGAATACCTGAACCTGATTGAATCCGGCCTGGAACAGGCTCGCAAGGAACACAAATGAGCGACGCGCAACCTATCGTCACGGTCATCATCGCGTCGTATAACCACGAACGCTATATCGAGGAAAGCATCCTCAGCGTGGTCAACCAGACCTACTCGAACATCGAGTTGCTGGTGGTCGATGACGGCTCCAGGGATGGCAGCGTCGAGCGCATCAAGGCGTTGCAGGCGCAGCACGGTTTCGATTTTCGGGTGCAGGAAAATCAGGGCCTGACCAACACGCTCAACGGCGCAATTGCGCGCTCAACAGGCAGCCTGATCGTGCCGTTCGGCTCCGATGACATCATGATGCCGGAGCGTATTGCCACGCAGGTTGCGTACATGGACGGCAAGCCGGAAGTGGGGATTTGCGCCGGCAACATCGAGCTGATCGACGCCGACGGCAATCTCTACCCGGAGAAGCGTCAGCGCCGCGACGTGCCATTCCGGCGCCTGGACTTCGAGGACATGTTCCTCGAACGCAAACCGTATCCGCCGGCCCCGACCCTGATGATTCGCCGTGAGGCGCTAGACAAGGTCGGCGGCTTCGATCCGAATATTCGTCTGGAAGATTTGCTGATCGAGCTGAAGGTGACTCACGCCGGTTATTTCATCGATGGCCTGAACGTGTTGATGGCGCGCTATCGCAAGCACGCCACCAATTCCTACAAGAATCACCGCTTCATGATCGATAACATTCTGCGCACGTACGCGCTGTTCAGCGATCACCCACTGTATGAGCACGTGCGCTGCAAGTTCCTCAGTTCGATGTTCCTCAAAGCCGCCAGTCGCGACCGCAAACTGGCGCGCGAACTGCTGGCGCAGATCCCGTTCAAGTCGTGGAACAAGAAAACCTGGCGTGGCTTGGGACGTCTGTATTTTTCGCCGCTGGAAAAAGACTGAGCACCGCTGCGATCAGGGCAGCGGTGTCGAATGAAGCGGTAGGAAGTGGAGCGCGTTGGCGCGCTCCACCGATCAGCTGACCTGGGCTGTGGCGCTGTCCGCCAGCACTTGTTTGTGCAGTCTGTTCACGGCCGCTTGCGAGGCGGTCACGCCATAACCTTGCAGCAACGCCTGGAAATGATCCTCGAACAACCAGCGTCGGTCGGCGGTGTAGCGCTGCATATGGCGCAGGTTGCGCTGGCGCAATGACAGGCTCAGCGCCGAGGGGTAGAGACGCAGGTCGGCGACATCGATCAGGCCGAATTCACCGTCCTCCAGCACCAATACATTGCCCAGATGCAGCGAGCGGAAATACACACCGCGCTCGTGCAACTGCGCCATGAACTTGCCGAAGCGTTCCACCAATGCCTGGCGCACGTCCGGCGCCGTGATTGCTTGCAGCACCTGACGCAGCGTATTGCCCGGCAGCGGCGTGTAATGCACGGCGCTGCTGCCGTCATCGAGGCGATACAGGTCAAGGATCTGTGGCGTCGGGAAACCCAGTTCACGCAAGCGCTCACTGTTGACGGCGAAGCGTTCGGAGTAGGAATTGAAGCTGCCCGAGGTGTACCAGCGGCGAGCGCGGAACAGCTTGAGGAAACTGCCATCCTCCAGGCGCAGGACTTTGGGGCCTAGGCCGTCTTCTTCAATCACCCGCGCGTTGGCGGATAACGACTGGAAGGCCGGCTGCGAGAGTTTCTTGATCGACATCGCGAGCAAGCGGCCTGCGCGCTGGTTGATGCTCAGCGCGGCGATCAGCGCCAGCGGAATCCACAACAGGAACCAGTGCTCCTTGGGCCGCGAGATAATCCCGCCGCCCTCGGTCAGGCCCGCGCCGATGCCGAAAATCATCCACGTCGAGGCAATGATGAACAGCGGTTGTACGCGATGGCGCCAGCTGCACAGCAGGGCGCAGGCCTGGAAGAACAGCCACGGGAGAAGACCGAGAATTCCGACGTAATAAAGCACACCCAAGGCAAAGCTGTGCGGCTCTGAAAGCAAGTAGCCCACGCCCGGATCGACGCTCAGGCTGGCGTCGTAGCCATGGCCGATCCATGGGTGTTCAGCAATTTTCTGCAGGACGATCTGCCAGATCTGCAGACGGTACGAATACCCGCGCTCGAAAATCATGTCGGAGAAAAACATCAACACTGCCGCACCACTGGCAAGCAGGACGCCGAGCAGCACCACGGAGCGGCGATTCCAGCAAGTGAAGCTCAGCCACAGCGCGGCCAGTGTCAGCGCCACCAGTGGTGTCCGCGAACCGGTCGCGATCACCGCCGTCAGCATGATCAACACTGCCGGAATACTCAGCAAAAGTATCTGCGGGCGCTTGCAGGTCATGCTCAAACTGAGCCAGTACGCACAGAAAAACCCGAACAGATGCGAGCTCAGCAATGGATTGTCGAACGCGCCGCCACCGATCAGCCGCGCACCTGGCGTGTAGATCTGGGCAAACATGTAGAGGTTATAAATCGATGCGGTCAGCCCGACGATGGCGGCGCCGAACAGCAACGGTTGTACGATTTCGGTGCGATAGCGGACCAGCAGATAACACCCGGCGAAGAGCATCAGCGTGTGCAGCGGCGCCTTGAATTTACCGGCAAATCGTTCATCGCCCGGGCCCCAGAGCAGGCTGAACATGGCCCACCCGGCGAACACCAGCATCGCGATAAAGATCGGCTCGCGCAGCAACTGCTTGAGCTCACGCGGGCGCAGGCACAGTGCTATCAGCGAGGGAATGCTGAACAAGCCGTAGTAAAACTTGTGCAGCACATTGCGATCCGGCAGGAAGAACAGCGAGCACAGAAGCAAGAAATAACCTGCTGGAAGCATCCACAGGCAAATGAAATCGAATACTCGATTGGAAGAGCTGTTTAAACCGCTGAATTGCATGCTGGGAAATTCAATCCTGGAAGTTGATCGGCCGTTCTGGTGATGGCTATCTGATACTGTTTGAACCGTCTAACAATAACAGCCTTTATGCGTTTGCCAGAACCCCGAAGAAGCTGTGCTAAAGTCAGCGTCCTTTTTATCGACAATCGCGTGATATGACCGACTCCAGTCTCTCCGCAAGCCCATCGAGCTTGAAAATCTACTTCCGCCTGCTCGGCTATGTCCGGCCATACATCAGTCTGTTCCTGATCAGCATTGTCGGCTTTCTGATTTTTGCTTCGACGCAGCCGATGCTCGGCTACATTCTGAAGTACTTCGTCGATGGCCTGTCCAACCCGCAAGCGGTGCTGTTTCCGAGCGTGCCGTACCTGCGTGACCTGCAACTGCTGCAAGCGGTGCCGCTGCTGATCATTGTGATTGCGGCGTGGCAAGGTCTGGGTTCCTTTCTGGGCAACTACTTCCTGGCCAAGGTTTCTCTCGGGTTGGTCCACGACCTGCGCGTGCAGTTGTTCAATAACCTGCTGGTCTTGCCCAATCGATATTTCGACAAGCATAACTCGGGTCATCTGATTTCGCGTATCACCTTCAACGTGACCATGGTCACCGGGGCGGCGACAGATGCGATCAAGGTCGTAATCCGCGAAGGCATGACGGTGATTTTCCTGTTCGCTTCGTTGCTGTTCATGAACTGGAAGCTGACGCTGGTCATGATCGCGATCTTGCCGCTGATCGCCGTGATGGTGAGCACCGCGAGCAAGAAATTCCGCAAGCAGAGCAAGAAAATCCAAGTCGCCATGGGTGACGTGACGCACGTGTCTTCGGAAACCATTCAGGGCTATCGCGTGGTGCGCAGCTTCGGTGGTGAAGTCTACGAGCAGAAGCGCTTCCTCAAGGCCAGCCAGGGCAACACCGACAAGCAACTGCGCATGACCCGCACCGGCGCGATCTACACGCCGCTGCTGCAACTGGTGATCTACAGCGCCATGGCGGTGCTGATGTTCCTCGTGTTGTACCTGCGCGGCGATGCTTCGGCGGGTGACATGATTGCCTACATCACCCTGGCCGGCCTGCTGCCCAAGCCGATCCGCCAGTTGTCCGAAGTCAGCTCGACCATCCAGAAAGGCGTGGCCGGCGCGGAAAGTATTTTCGAACAACTGGACGTCGCGCCAGAGGTCGATACCGGCACCATCGAGCGCGATGCGGTCAGCGGTCGCCTGGACGTGCGCAACCTCAGCTTCACCTACCCGGACACCGATCGTCAGGTGCTCAACGACATCAGTTTCTCGGTCGAACCGGGGCAGATGGTCGCGCTGGTCGGGCGTTCGGGCAGCGGCAAGTCGACGCTGGCCAACCTGATTCCACGCTTCTATCACCACGACAAAGGCGAGATTCTCATCGATGGCGTGGAAGTGGAGCAGTACAAGCTGTTGAACCTGCGCAAGCACATCGCCCAGGTCACTCAGCACGTCACGCTGTTCAGCGACACCGTGGCCAACAACATCGCTTATGGCGACTTGGCTGGCGCGCCGCGTGAAGACATTGAGAAAGCGGCGAAAGACGCTTACGCCATGGACTTCATCGCCCAGTTGCCCGAAGGCCTGGACACGCAGGTCGGCGAAAACGGCGTGCTGCTTTCCGGCGGTCAGCGCCAGCGTCTGGCGATTGCCCGGGCCCTGCTGAAAAACGCGCCGTTGCTGATTCTTGACGAGGCGACTTCGGCGCTGGATACCGAATCGGAGCGGCACATTCAGGCGGCGCTGGATCACGTCATGAAGGGCCGGACCACCTTGGTAATCGCCCACCGTTTGTCGACCATCGAGAAGGCCGATCTGATTCTGGTCATGGACCAGGGCAAGATCGTCGAGCGCGGCACGCATGCCGAGCTGCTGGCGCAGAACGGCTATTACGCACGCTTGAACGCCATGGGCCTGGATGCCCCGGCGCAAGACATGGCCTGAGCCCGTTGACGGCTATTTAGCCGTCGCGGTCGAAAAAAATCGCAGCCTGAGGTTTTCGAACCATTACAGGCTGCGATTTTTTGCTTTTGTGTCCCTCAATTGTGCCTCGCGCCAGCCATGCCCCAACCCTGTGCTAATATCCCGCCCTTGTTCATTTTGTATGTGGGTTGCTCCATGAAGTTGTCCATGCCGCGATTCGATCAAGCCCCTGTATTGGTGGTCGGCGATGTCATGCTCGACCGTTACTGGCATGGTGGTACCTCACGGATTTCCCCTGAGGCGCCGGTACCGGTGGTGAAGGTCGAACAAATCGAGGACCGCCCGGGCGGTGCCGCCAACGTTGCACTCAACATCGCTGCGCTGGGTGCGCCGGCCTCGCTGGTTGGCGTCACCGGCGACGATGAAGCCGCCGACAGCCTGGCCAATAGCCTCGAAGGCGCTGGCGTGCGCGCGTTGTTTCAGCGTATTGCGCACCAGCCGACCATCGTCAAGTTGCGGGTCATGAGTCGTCACCAGCAACTGCTGCGGATCGACTTTGAAGAACCGTTCGCCACTGACGCTCTGGCGCTGGGCGAGCAGGTCGACGAATTGCTGGAAGGCATCAAAGTGCTGGTGCTCTCGGATTACGGCAAAGGTGCGTTGAAAAACCATCAGGTGCTGATCCAGGCCGCCCGTGCCCGTGGCATTCCGGTGCTGGCCGACCCAAAGGGCAAGGATTTCTCGATTTACCGTGGTGCGAGCCTGATCACCCCGAACCTCAGCGAGTTCGAAGCCATCGTCGGCGGTTGCGCCGATGAGCACGAGCTGGTGAGCAAGGGCGCGACGCTGATGCACGATCTTGACCTCGGCGCCTTGCTGGTGACCCGTGGCGAACATGGCATGACCCTGTTGCGCCCGGATCATCCGGCGCTGCACTTGCCGGCGCGTGCGCGTGAAGTGTTTGATGTCACCGGTGCCGGCGACACGGTAATTTCGACGCTGGCCGCGGCGATTGCCGCTGGCGAAGAACTGCCCCACGCGGTGGCGCTGGCCAATCTGGCAGCGGGTATCGTCGTCGGCAAGCTCGGTACGGCGTGCATCAGTGCTCCGGAACTGCGCCGCGCGATTCAGCGTGAAGAAGGTTCCGAGCGTGGTGTGCTGGGTCTGGAGCAACTATTGCTGGCGGTCGACGATGCGCGTGCGCACAAAGAGCGGATTGTCTTCACCAACGGCTGCTTCGATATCCTGCATGCCGGGCACGTGACCTACCTCGAACAGGCGCGCGCCCAGGGCGATCGCTTGATTGTCGCGGTCAACGACGATGCCTCGGTGAGCCGCCTGAAAGGGCCGGGTCGGCCGATCAACAGTGTCGACCGGCGCATGGCCGTATTGGCCGGGTTGGGCGCGGTGGACTGGGTGATCAGTTTTGCTGAAGGCACACCGGAAAACCTCCTGCGCGAGGTCAAGCCGGACGTGTTGGTGAAGGGCGGCGACTACGGGATCGACCAGGTTGTCGGTGCTGACATCGTCAGCGCTTACGGCGGTACCGTTAAAGTGTTGGGGCTGGTTGAAAACAGCTCGACGACTGCGATTGTCGAGAAAATTCGCAGCCATTAATCAAGATTAACTACACCCGTTTCATACAGCGTATGAACGGGTTTTTTTGTGAGGATCACCGTCCAGATGCTATCGGCCGGTATTTAACCTAATGTTTCTAAGCTTTTGTCCCGTGGTAACCGATTTATGAAAGTAATGCTCCTGGTGATGGACGAGCAGCGCGTCATTCTGGACCGCTTGTACGAAATCGTGCAGCGGAACTGTGACGAGTGCGTCATCTATCGCCTGAGCAAAAAGCAGCAGATGAACCTGGGGCCGTTTCTCGCATCGGTCGATTACCAGACCTTTGACCGAGTGGTGATTTTCTCCCGGGTCAAACGGCTGGCGCCTCAACTGCGTGTCTTGAAGTGTATCCCCGGGCTGATTTTTCTCGAGCATGACGCTTATCAGAACTACATGCCCGAGAGTAAGTACATGGGCGTTTACTCGCGGTTGTATGGCCGTTTGCCGAGTTCTCGTGCGCTGGTTTCCGGGGCTGTGGTGGCGCGTCGGCTGAAGGCTGAACAGATCGACGCGGTGTTCGTTTCCAAGGGTTATGACGAACAGATGCTGCACAACACCGGCACCGAGCGCGACATTCCGGTGGGTTTTCTCGGCAGCCTGAAAAGTACCGAATATGCTCACCGCAAGGCATTGCTCAACTCGCTGGCCCGGCGTACCGGAATGCTGGTGACGCGGACCAAGTCCGGCACCGAATACCTGCAAATGCTCAACCGCATCAAGATCTTCGTCAGTGCCGATATCGGCATGAACGAGTTCATGATCAAAAACTTTGAAGCCATGGCCTGCGGCTGCGTCTTGCTGGCCTGGAGTCAGGGCGAAGAGGACCAGTTGCTGGGTTTCCGTGATATGCACAACACGGTTTTCTACCGCTCTGAAGATGAAGCGGTGGAAAAACTCGAGTTGCTGCAGAACGACCCTGAACTGACGGCGCGCATCGCCAGCAACGGCCAGGCGTTCGCCGAGAGTCAGTACTCGTTCGCCCGCGTCGGTCGCGCCCTCGCTACTGAAATTCAGCGGGAAATGCGCCCGTGGCAGCCGCCTTCAGCGTTCACGCGGTTTTGGGTCAAGCTGCGCTACGGCATGCAGGTGCCGCAGCCGTCATGAACAAGCAACCGTCGCCTGCGGCTGAAACCCTGGCGCTGGACGCGCTGCCCGGTGGTTATCAATCCATTGAAAATGGCATGCCGCCGGCGCTCAAAGAGTGCCTGCGCAAAGCCGCGCGAGTGGTGCTTGTCGCCAATAATCCAGCGATTACCCAAGCCGATTTCCAGGCGCTGAACATCGGCGCGGATGACGTAGTGGTCAGCTTCAACACCTGCGTGCTCGCACCGTTGCTGAGCGCGCACAGCGTGAATCTGTTTGTGCATGGCTTCAACGCGCCGGACGCGTATTTTTTCGGCCTGCCGTATGGCCCCGAAGTGCAGCGGCTGTTCGCGCAGAACCCGGCGCGGTGTTTCACCATGCTGGTCGGCTGCACCGGCGAGATGTGCCCGTTGCCGTCAGTGGCGCTGTATTGGGAGCGTATTCCGCTGCCGCCCTTGTGGCATTACCCGGTCGATCGTCCGGGCGGCAAGCGTTACGTCGGCCCGACTACCGGCTTCAACGCGCTGGTACTGCTCGACTGGCTGCGCGGACACGCGGGTTACAGCTATCAACTGATGACGCTGGGTTTCTCCAACGAAGCTGGCAAGCGCTGGGGCGGGCATGCCTGGGATTACGAGCGCGAATGGCTGCAACAAGCGGACGTCATCGTCACACCGCTGCGCCGTCGCAGTTGGTGGCAGAAACTGTTTAATCGCCAGTGATTACTGATCAACTTTCAAGGGGTGCTGTCGAGTGTTGAATATTGCGGTGGCTTTTTTTGGTATCCCGAGAAATTCGCAAATCTGCTTTCCATCGATTCAAGCAAACGTCCTTGCGCAGTTGCCTGCCGACAGCAACGTGAAGTGCTTCTACCATTTGTACAAAATCGACGAAGTACAGAACTCGCGTTCCGGTGAACAGGGTTTGTTGGCGGCGGACAATTACGCGCCGTTCGAAACCATGACCGGTCGGCTCGACTCCACCGACGGCGTGCTGGAGCGCTGGGATTTTGAGCAAGTGAAAGCGCTCGGCGACACCTGGGCGGATGATTTCGCCTCGCTGAGAAACCTGATTTATCAGCTCAATTCGCTGCACGAAGTGACGACGATGATGGAGTCGTTCAAGCCCGATTTCGTCGTGTTCGTGCGCCCGGACAACTTTTTCCACACCGCGCTGCCGACCTACGTGTTCCAGCAACCCGAGGCGCGGCGGTTGAACGCTTATATTCCGGACTGGCAGTGGTGGGGCGGTTTGAATGATCGGTTCGCCATTTGTGGTCGCGACACTTATGTCGCGTACGGCAAACGGATCGAGCGGATTTTCGATTTCAGCAAAGCCACCGGGCGCAAGTTGCATTCCGAACGTCTGCTCAAGTTCGCCCTGCAACAGGCTGGAGCGAAGATTTGCACCGTGCCGACCCAGGCATCGCGCGTGCGGATCAGCGGCGCATTTGCCGAGGAATCGTTTTCACCCAAGCGCGGCATGGGCAAACGCGAGAATCGCTATTTCCATTTTTTTGCGCGGTTGCGCACGCTGATCGACAAGCGCCGCGCAGGCTAAAACGGGCCTGCGCCGCCACTCGAATGTCACGGTTCCTTGCGTAGACTGCCGCGAACCAGCCGCACCAGACGCAGGGCCTTGACGCTGAGTTTCTTCAAGCCGCGTCGAGGTGCCTTCGGCGCTTCCAGCCCTTGCTGCACCACCCAGTCCTTCCAGCGGATCCGCTCTTCGCGCACGGTCCAGCCTTCCTGAATCGCAAAACTCTCCGCCAGATAAAGCCCACGAGTGCTGGCCGGGATCAGCTTGTCGCGCTTGAGCGTGTACAGCTCGGGCAGCGGCACGCCTTCTTCCAGCGGCATCAAATACAGGTCCGGGCGCTTGCGATCGAGGCGCGCGACCAGTTGATCGCCCTCCAGGCGTTCGTCGACATGAAACAGACTCAGCGATTTGGCTTCCTTGGGCACGTCGAGGCGCAAGTCGTAGATCAATTGCAGCGATGCCGTGGGCAAGTGCACGTAGGCGCGCGGGCGTTCGATCAACTGCAGATTGGCGCTGCGCACCGGTCGCGCCGCGCCGGACAGCGGCGTCAGGCGAAAGGGCAGCGCCTCGCGATAATGCAGCGCGGACGAGTAGGGCGCCGGCAGCCATGTGTCGTTGAAACGCCCGCCGAGCCAGCCTTCCGGGGTCTCCAGCAGGCACTCTTCGGCAATCTCCTGGATCGCCGTGTGCAGCGGCAGGTTCAGCTCATGCGCGGGCACATAACCGGAAATCAGCTTGAGCACCACGTCGCCGCGATCTTGCCGACGCTGGCGCACCAGCACCCAATAATCACGATTCTGCCAATGCAGGGTCAGGCGCACCGAAACCCCGAGGTTGGCCAGTTCCAGGGCAAAACGTTCGTTGTCGGGCACAGTGACCGGGCGGCGGCGTTGCAGAGTCTGGGAGAAATTCAGCGGCATCCCGACGCTTTGATAGCTCAGGCCTTCGGGCGTCGCTTCGACGAATAACGGCAGGGTCTTGAAGTTGCTCGGATTCTTTCTAATGAGCGTACGCGGCATGTCGGCTCCTGCTTAAGGCCGCGTCGGCGGCATCAGTTTCTACGTAGGACCTTGGCAACGGTCGCGACGTTGTGGGCGAGGTGCAGCGGATTGATGGTCCCGACAATAGCACTGGCAACACCCGGATGTTCAAACAACAACTCGAAGCTGGCTTGCACGGCGTCGACGCCGGGGCTGAGGATGACGTGGCCGCTGGCGAGGGCTTTTTTCACCAGGATCGCTTTGCCATGCGCAGCAGCATAGTCAATGACGGCTTTCTCGCCCTGTTCGTTCAAATTGTAGGTGACCATCGCGCAATCGCCCTGTTCCAGAGCCTTCAAGCCGCCCTCGACGGTTTTTCCGGAAAAGCCGAATCCGCGAATCTTGCCTTCCTGTTTCAGCGCCGCGAGCGTTGCATAGACCTCGCTGTCGTTGAGAATCGCCAGGTCGTTGCCGTCGGAATGCACCAGCACCAGGTCGATAAAATCCGTTTCCAGACGTTGCAGGCTGCGTTCAACCGACAGCCGCGTATGGGCGGCGCTGAAGTCGTGGCTCGACTGGCCATCGGCGAACTCTTCGCCGACCTTGCTGACGATCACCCAGTCCTGGCGCTGGCCGCGCAGCAACGGGCCGAGGCGTTCTTCGCTGTGGCCATAGGCGGGCGCGGTGTCGATCAGGTTAATGCCCATGTTGCGCGCCATTTGCAGGAGCATTCGCGCTTCTTCGTCGCCGGGAATCTGAAAGCCGTTGGGGTATTTCACCCCTTGGTCGCGGCCCAGTTTCACCGTGCCCAGGCCCAGCGGCGAAACCGTCAGGCCGGTGCTGCCCAAGGGGCGATGCAAGTCGTGCAGAGTTGGTTGGCTCATGGCAGCAATTGGTCCCAGGCAGGAACGCCCATCGGTGGTTTTGGCAGCTCGGGCAGCGGTTGTGCCGGGCCGGGCTGGATGTTGTCGCGGGCGAGGCTGGCGATTACGCGGTCGGCGAAGTCCGGCGCCAAGGCCAGTTTGGTCGGCCAACCGACCAGCAATTTGCCTTGCTCGGCGAGAAACGCGTTGTCCGGTCGGGTCAGGCCCGATTGCAACGGCTCGGCGCGGTCGACGCGCAGGGTCGCCCATCGCGCGGTGCTGAGGTCGATCCACGGCAGCAATTGGCCAAGTTCTTTTTGCGCGGTGGCAATTTGTTCGGCAGGTTCGCGGGCCACGCCCTCGGCTTCGGCAATGTCACCGCCCAGGTACCAGACCCATTGGCCATCGGCCGCCGGATGGGTGGTCACGGTGATGCGCGGTTTGGTGCCACCGCCCAGGCAGTGGGCGTACAGCGGTTTCAGGCTCGGGCCTTTGGCGATGATCATGTGCAACGGCCGGCGCTGCATGGCCGGGTTGCTCAGGCCCAATGCTTCGAGCAGCCCGGCAGTGCCGGCGCCGGCGCTGAGGACGATGCGCTGGGCGCGGATTTCACGGCCATCAACTTTCAGCCCGACCAGCAAACCGGCCTCCAGCAACGGCTCGATCACTTGCCCGGCGAGCAAGCCGTCGCCGGCCAGATCGGCGAGGCGCTGAATCAGGCTCGGCACGTCGATCACCAGTTCGGCCAAGCGGTAGACCTTGCCTTTGAAGCGCTTGTCTTGCAGCGCTGGCGGCAGTTGCTCGCCTTTGACCTGATCAACGCGGCCACGCACGGCTTTACTCGCGAAGAAACTGGTGAGGTTGCCGGCGATCGTGCCGGGCGACCACAGGTAATGGGCTTCGGAGAGCAGGCGCACGCCGCTGAGGTCGAGTTCGCCGTCACCGGCCAGCGCCTCGCGCCAGCGTCGCGGCATGTCGGCGATGGCTTCCGAAGCGCCGGTCAGCGCACCGTGCAGCGCGTATTTGGCGCCGCCGTGGATGATGCCCTGGGACTTCACGCTCTGCCCGCCGCCGAGGGTGGCGCTTTCCACCAGCACGGTCGAAAAACCCTGGCGGCGCAGGCGCGCATTCAGCCAGAGGCCGGCGACACCAGCGCCGACAATCAGAACGTCGGTGGAAATAACGGATGGCATGCTGACCTCAGTGTTCAAGACGAGGGCGCAGTATACAGATTCATGCCGAACGCAAACCTTGTAGCAGCTGCCGAAGGCTGCGTTCCAGGACGCAGTCCTCGCCTCCGGTCTCTCTGAAGAATCGCGCCATCAAGGTTAACGACGACTTCGCCGCCGAACGCAAACCCTGTAGCAGCTGCCGAAGGCTGCGTTCGAGGACGCAGTCCTCGCCTCCGGTCTGTCTGCAGAATCGCGTTGCCAGATTCAACGACTGCTTCGCAGCCGGACGCAGCCTGCGGCAGCTGCTACAGGTACGTCAGTGGCCGGTGGTTTTCGAGAAGAGTTGGATGACTACGACGCCCAGCACGATCAGCGCCATCCCGAGCATCGCCGGCACGTCGAGTTTTTGCCCGTAGATAAACAGTGCCGCGACGCTGACCATCACAATCCCCATGCCGGCCCACACCGCGTACGCCACGCCCACCGGCACGCTGCGCACCACCAGCGTGAGCATCCAGAACGCAATGCCGTAGCCGACGATCACCAGGATCAGCGGCAGTGGCGTGCTGAAACCCTTGACCGCTTTCATCGAAACAGTGGCAATCACTTCGGCGCAAATGGCGATCGCCAGGTAATAGTAAGCGGTCATGGGTAAATCCTCATCTGAAGTGCTGCTTTCTGGTCCGGCATTTTAGAGATTTCACAGATGCGGTAAAGTCATTACCTATCGGCTGTGGAGATAGGTTGTGCGATGAACATTCAATGGAATCTTGAGCAACTGCGCCTGTTCGTCAGCGTAGCGGAGCAGCGCTCGTTCTCGGCAGTGGCCCGTGAGCAGCGCAAGGCGCAATCGGCGGTCAGCAGTTCGATTGCGCTGCTGGAGGAAGATTTGGGCGTGAGCCTGTTTGACCGCAGCAGCGGCCGCCAACCCAGGCTCACCGAGGCCGGCAATGCCTTGCTCGAAGAGGCGCGCGAGGTCTTGCGCCAATGCGAGCGCCTGAACGGTCGGGCGCTGGCGATGATGCGCGGCCAGGAAGCGCGGCTGCGGGTGGCGCAAGACGAGGCCATGCCTTATCAGCCGATCATCGAAAGTTTCGAAGCGCTGGCGGACAAATTCCCCAGCGTCGAAGTGCAACTGACCAGCGCCGCGCAGGGCGATGTGGCGCGCAAACTGGTCGAGCGCCGCGCCGACCTGGGTTTGCTGTTTTTCCATGATCAGATCCCCGAAGCGCTGGAGCGGCGGGTGCTGGGCAGCGTCGAAATGGTCACCGTGTGCGGCAAGGGTCATCCGTTGGCGAGCATGGCCGAAGTCGATTGCCAGCAACTGGCGCGGCATCGTCAGTTGCTGATGTCCACCGAATCCAGCGTATACCCCGGCAGCGAGCCGGCGAGCCCGCAAGTCTGGCGCGCCGACAGTTTTTACGTGATGGCCGAATGGCTGGTGCGCGGCCTCGGCTGGGCGTGGCTGCCGCGCCACGTCGTGCAATACCCGACGTATCAAAATCAGATGGTCGAACTGGTCAGCGAATGGACCCCGCCGGCGCTGGTGGTCGAGCTGGTCTGGCGCCGCGACGAGCCACTCGGCCCGGCCGCGCGTTGGTTGGCAGAACGTTTTGCCGTGCACTTGCAGGCGATCGGCTTAAAAACCGATAAACTCCGCCGCCATGAATAGAACTCTCTACACCGCGCTGTTTTACCTGGGGCTGCCATTGGTAGCGATTCGGCTATGGCTGCGGGCGCGCAAGGCGCCGGCGTACGCCAAACGCATTGGCGAGCGCTTCTCTTATGGCTTGCCGACGATGCAGCCCGGCGGCATTTGGGTGCACGCCGTGTCCGTGGGCGAAAGCATCGCCGCCGCGCCGATGATC
>NZ_MKGS01000143.1:0-50918 GCF_002836905.1 Pseudomonas sp. 43NM1
ACGCCATGCTGACTTGGTTACAACGCAATTCCCTGACTTTTCCGCCGCTGGAAAAAGCCATGCGCGAGCCCAACGGTTTGCTCGCCGCGGGCGGCGATTTGTCCGCCGACCGGCTGATCCAGGCGTATCGCCATGGCTGCTTTCCGTGGTTTTCCGAAGGCCAGCCGATTCTGTGGTGGTCGCCGGATCCGCGCACGGTGTTATTTCCCGACGAACTGCACGTTTCCCGCAGCCTGAATAAATTGCTCCGTCAGCAGCGCTATCAGGTGACTTTCGATCAGGATTTTGCCGCGGTCATCCGCGCCTGCGCTGCGCCTCGGGAATACGCCGATGGCACCTGGATCACCGACGCGATGCAGGAGGCTTACCTGCAATTGCACCGACGCGGGTTTGCCCATTCGGTTGAAGTCTGGGATCAGGGCGAGTTGGTCGGCGGTTTGTATGGCCTGGCGATGGGTCAGCTGTTTTTCGGCGAGTCGATGTTCAGTCGCGCCGACAACGCTTCCAAATTTGGCTTTGCCACACTGGTGCGACATCTGAAAGACTCAGGCTTCGTGCTGATCGACTGCCAAATGCCCACGGACCACTTGCACAGTCTCGGCGCACGCGCGATCCCGCGCCGCGAGTTTGCCGGCTATCTGGCGCATCACCTGGATCAGCCCAATCGCGCGACCTGGGTTTGCTGAGGCGACTTTTGCGCGCGTGGCTTACACTTAATGCAAACGCTTATCCCGAGGGTTGATCATGACCGAGTTGGCGCGCTTGAAGTTCTATGCCACTCAGCCCCACTCTTGCAGT
This sequence comes from Pseudomonas sp. 43NM1, assembly GCF_002836905.1. NCBI lineage: Bacteria > Pseudomonadati > Pseudomonadota > Gammaproteobacteria > Pseudomonadales > Pseudomonadaceae > Pseudomonas > Pseudomonas sp. 43NM1. Next base: position 799 of record NZ_MKGS01000143.1, read on the forward strand.
TATCTGCCCGAGGAGCAGGCCACTACGCTGTTTCTCGATCCTAGCCAGCCCATGGATGTGCATGTCTACGCAGACCTGTCGGAAATGGGTTTCCGGCGCAGTGGCGATCACCTATACCGCCCGCACTGCCAGAATTGCAATGCGTGCGTGCCGGCGCGCATTCCGGTGGCGCAGTTCACACCGAATCGTCAGCAGAAACGCATTTTCAAGCGCAACGCCGATCTGCAGGTGCGCCCGGCGCGCCCTGGATTCAGCGAAGAATATTTCGATCTCTATCAACGCTACATCGAACAGCGCCACGCCGACGGCGACATGTACCCGCCGAGCCGCGATCAGTTTTCGACTTTCCTGGTACGCGACCTGCCGTTTTCGCGCTTCTACGAATTTCGCCTCGACGGGCGATTGGTAGCCATCGCGGTGACCGACCTGCTGCCCAATGGCTTGTCGGCGGTCTACACCTTTTACGAGCCGGCCGAAGACCATCGCAGCCTGGGTCGTTACGCGATCCTCTGGCAGATCGCCGAAGCCCAGCGCCTGGGACTGGAAGCGGTGTACCTCGGTTATTGGATCAAAAACTGCAAAAAGATGAACTACAAGACGCAATATCGGCCTATCGAACTGCTGATTAATCAGCGTTGGGTCGTCCTGAACTAGGACAATCCGTAAACCACTTGGCGTAAACCCCATTTTTCGGGCACAATGCACGCCGCTTTTGCCTGGCGCAGTTGCACCGGGCCATTCATTGGATACCGAGGGCTTTACTGCATGTCGAAAGAAGACAGCTTCGAAATGGAAGGCACTGTCGTCGACACCCTGCCCAACACCATGTTTCGTGTGGAGTTGGAAAATGGGCACGTCGTAACCGCGCATATTTCCGGCAAGATGCGCAAGAACTACATTCGTATTCTTACCGGTGACAAAGTGCGCGTCGAGCTGACGCCCTATGACTTGAGCAAAGGGCGCATTACCTACCGCGCTCGTTAATCAGGTCAATACAAGACGCCCGGTTATGCCGGGCGTTTTTGTGTCTGGGGTTTGGGGTTTTGCTTTGAGCGCTTATCCGTCGCTGCGGTGATGGCGGCTGCCGCGAATGCGGTGGGTCAGTTGATGGATGTGCCAGCAGGCATGACGCCTTCGCGGGCAAGCCTCGCTCCTACAAGGGAATGGTGGTGGGTTTGGGCTTGGCACCGCTCCTGCAGGAGCTGAGCTTGCTCGCGAAAGCGGTGGGTCAGCTGATGAGTCGCCGTAAGTGCGAAACCCTGATCAGCCGCTACCGCAGCAACGGATACACACCCAAAAAAACCAGCCAACAAAAAAGGCGCCCGAAGGCGCCTTTCGCTTTACAACAGATCAACAACCGTCAGGCCATCTCAGCAGTCGTCTCAAACTCAAAGGTCAACTCACCATCTTTGAGATCGATATGCACCACCCCACCATGATCAGCCAACTCACCGAAGAGAATCTCCTCAGCCAACGGACGCTTGATCTTGTCCTGAATCAAACGCGCCATCGGACGAGCCCCCATCGCTGAGTCATAACCGCCCGCCGCCAACCAACTACGCGCGGCGTCCGTGACCTCAAGCTGCACACGCTTGTCTTCCAACTGCGCCTGAAGCTCGGTAAGGAACTTGTCCACCACGCTCTTGATAACCTCATGACTGAGGCGACCAAACTGAATAATGGTGTCCAGACGGTTACGGAACTCTGGAGTGAAACTCTTCTTGATCACTTCCATCGCATCAGACGAGTGATCCTGATGAGTGAAACCGATCGAGGCACGCGCCGCAGTCTCGGCGCCGGCGTTAGTTGTCATGATAACGATCACATTGCGGAAATCCGCTTTGCGCCCGTTGTTATCAGTCAACGTACCGTGGTCCATGACCTGCAACAGCAAGTTGAAGACTTCCGGATGCGCCTTCTCGATTTCATCGAGCAGCAGCACGCAGTGCGGTTGCTTGGTGATCGCTTCGGTGAGCAAACCGCCCTGATCAAACCCGACATAACCTGGAGGCGCACCGATCAGACGCGATACGGTGTGGCGTTCCATGTACTCGGACATGTCGAAACGAACCAGCTCGATGCCCAGCGCCTTGGCCAACTGCCGCGCCGCTTCGGTTTTACCGACACCGGTAGGCCCTGCGAACAGGAACGAACCAACAGGCTTGTCAGGCGATTTGAGGCCGGCACGCGACAGTTTGATCGCAGTCGACAACGAATCGATCGCCGCATCCTGACCAAACACGGTCAATTTCAGGTCCCGCTCGAGGTTACGCAGCAACTCTCTGTCGGAGGTGTTGACGTGCTTAGGCGGAATCCGCGCGATTTTCGCAACGATGTCCTCAACCTCAGGCACATCAATGCGCTTCACGCGTTTTTCGACTGGCTGCAGACGCTGGTAGGCGCCCGCCTCGTCAATCACGTCGATAGCTTTGTCCGGCATGTGCCGATCATTGATGTAGCGCGAAGCCAGCTCAGCCGCTGCGCGCAGGGCCTCATCGCTGTATTCGATGCCGTGGTGCGTTTCAAAACGCCCTTTCAACCCGCGCAGGATGCTGATGGTGTCTTCCACCGACGGCTCCGACACATCGACTTTCTGGAAGCGACGTGCCAAGGCACGGTCCTTCTCGAAGATGCCACGGAATTCCTGGAACGTGGTCGAACCGATGCAGCGAATGTCGCCAGACGACAGCAGCGGTTTGAGCAGGTTCGAAGCGTCCATCACGCCACCGGAAGCGGCACCCGCACCAATGATGGTGTGGATCTCGTCGATGAACAGGATCGCTTGCGGACGTTTTTTCAGTTCATTGAGCAACGCCTTGAAGCGCTTCTCGAAATCGCCACGGTATTTGGTCCCGGCCAGCAAAGCGCCCAGATCCAGCGAATAAACCACGGCGTTGGCCAGCAGATCCGGCACTTGGTTGTCGACAATGCGCTTGGCCAGGCCTTCGGCAATCGCGGTTTTACCCACGCCTGCCTCGCCGACCAACAACGGATTGTTTTTGCGACGACGCGCGAGAATCTGCGCGACACGCTCGACTTCCATCTCACGGCCTACCAGCGGATCGATTCGACCCTGGCGCGCGAGTTCGTTGAGGTTGCTGGCATAAGCATCCAGAGGATTGCCTGAAGATGAAGACTCACCGCCCTCGTCGTCCTGCATATCTTGCTCACCTTCAGAGTGATCGCCGTGCCCCGGTACTTTGGAAATGCCATGGGCGATGTAGTTGACGACATCAATGCGCGCAACGCTCTGCTGTTTCAGCAGGAACACTGCCTGGCTTTCTTGCTCACTGAAGATTGCGACCAGCACGTTGGCGCCAGTCACTTCGCGTTTGCCCGAGCTCTGTACGTGAAAGACAGCACGCTGCAGAACACGCTGGAAGCCCAGTGTGGGTTGGGTCTCGCGATCCTCGTCATGGACGGGAATCAGCGGCGTGGTGGAGTCGATGAACTCCTGCAGGTCATGCTTGAGTTTGTCGAGGTTTGCGCCGCAGGCCCGTAAAACGGTGGCGGCAGCCTCATTATCCAATAGGGCCAACAGGAGATGTTCGACGGTCATGAACTCATGACGCTTCGAACGAGCCTCCTTGAAGGCTAAATTGAGGGTGACTTCGAGCTCGCGGTTTAACATAGCTTCACCTCATACCCAAGTGGTCGGCGATTAACCGTCCTTCTCGATTTCACAGAGTAGCGGATGCTGGCTTTCCCTGGCGTACTGGTTGACCTGCATGGCCTTAGTCTCGGCGATGTCGCGGGTAAACACTCCACATACTGCTCGTCCTTCTGTGTGGACGGCCAGCATGACCTTGGTCGCCAGCTCGCGATTCAGGTTAAAAAACACCTCGAGCACTTCGACGACGAAATCCATCGGTGTGTAGTCATCATTGAACAAAACCACCTTGTACATCGGCGGCGCCTGTAAAGCAGGCTTGGCCTCCTGAACAGCAATGCCTGCGGAATCGTCGTCGTGTTCCTCCGGGTGTTCTTTCTGGAGAGTCGGGCGATCCTGATTGAATGTTAGTCGAATCTGGCTAATTGCATGCATGGAAAGAAAGGTTCGTCAGTTGTGCAAATACAGTGGTGGGGGCGGCTATCAACGATTTCAACTCCGACTGCCCGGTCACCTTGACTATCGGGGAAACGGTGTTACAACCAATAGAGCCCACAGTGGGTAAAAAAGGTCCGCGGAGTCAATCTTATTTATCAGATAGATTGCGGATGAACTGGATGATACTCCAGTGATGGAGTCTGTTGCAGAGGGATATGGGTATGTCAGGCGTCAAGGTCAGCGGCAAGGTCAAATGGTTCAACAATGCCAAGGGTTACGGTTTTATCATCGAGGACGGAAAGAACGAAGACCTCTTCGCTCATTTTTCCGCGATCACCATGGAAGGTTATAAAACCCTGAAGGCCGGGCAGCCGGTGGACTTCGAGATCATTCAAGGCCCCAAAGGCCTGCACGCGGTGGCGATCTGCGCTCAATGCGAGAAGCACGAGGCTCACACCCACGGCGCTGCGACGACTGCCAGTGCGGGTGAAACAAAATCTGGCGAATCAGCAAAAGTACTCGCCTGAACACGTCAAGACTTCAGACATCCAGTCATAAAAAAACCGCCCGACTCAAGGATATGAGCCGGGCGGTTTTTTATTTGCTGCAAATCGCTTACATGTGCGAAATCAGCGCATCACCGAATGCCGAAGAAGACAGCAATTGCGCGCCGCCCATCAAACGGTGGAAATCATAAGTCACAGTTTTGGCGGAAATCGCGCCGTTGGTGCCCTTGATGATCAGGTCAGCAGCTTCGGTCCAGCCCATGTGCCGCAGCATCATCTCGGCGGAAAGGATCAGCGAACCCGGGTTGACCTGGTCCTTGCCGGCGTATTTCGGCGCAGTCCCGTGGGTTGCCTCGAACATCGCGATGGTGTCGGACAGGTTTGCACCTGGCGCGATACCGATACCGCCCACTTCGGCCGCGAGGGCGTCAGAGAGGTAGTCGCCGTTGAGGTTTAGGGTCGCGATCACATCGTATTCGGCCGGGCGCAGCAGGATCTGCTGGAGCATGGCGTCGGCGATGGCGTCCTTGACGATGACATTCTTGCCGGTTTTCGGGTTCTTGAACTGCATCCACGGCCCGCCGTCGAGCAGCGTTGCGCCGAATTCTTCAGCCGCCACTTCGTAGGCCCATTCCTTGAAGGCACCTTCGGTGAACTTCATGATGTTGCCTTTGTGGACGATGGTCAGCGAGTCGCGGTCGTTGTCGACCACATACTGCAGAGCCTTGCGCGCCAGACGCTTGGTGCCTTGCAGCGAAACCGGCTTGACGCCGATGCCGCAGTTTTCGTCGAAACGGATCTTGGTGACGCCCATTTCTTCTTTAAGGAATTTGATGACTTTGGTGGCTTCCGGCGAACCGGCCTTCCACTCGATGCCGGCGTAAATGTCTTCCGAGTTTTCGCGAAAGATCGTCATGTCGACGTCGCCAGGCTTTTTCACCGGGCTCGGCACGCCTTCAAACCAGCGCACCGGGCGCAGGCAGACGTAGAGGTCGAGTTGCTGACGCAGGGCCACGTTCAACGAACGGATGCCGCCGCCGACCGGGGTGGTCAGAGGGCCCTTGATGGAAACCACGTAATCTTTGACCGCGTCCAGGGTTTCCTGAGGTAGCCAGGTGTCCTGATCGTAAACCTGAGTCGCTTTCTCCCCGGCGAAGACTTCCATCCAGGAAATTTTGCGCTCGCCGCCGTAAGCCTTCTTCACAGCAGCATCGACAACCTTGATCATGACCGGGCTGATATCAACGCCAATACCGTCGCCTTCGATGAAGGGGATGATCGGGTTGTTAGGAACATTGAGAGAATGGTCCGCGTTGACGGTGATTTTGTCGCCGACTGCTGGAACCTGAATCTTCTTGTATCCCATGCTGAACTCCATTGTTTGGATTGAACATCTGGCTTCGTTCGAGCGTACCCCAGTTAAATCGGCGCGCAAACCCTATGTTCCACCCATCTGCGGCAAAGCTGCGCAGTTCATGTTCTACAAGCCTGAAAGCAAAGGGAAAAGCGCCAAACTCAAGCACGGTGCAAGACTCTACGCCCCACTCGCCCCTGCGACCTTTAGACCAATGGACGAGATTCGTTGCGTATGAACCATCGGCAGATTGCCAGCTACCTATGTATAATGCCGCCGCTGACCGAAGGGTCACACAGGCCGAGCTCTCTATTACGAGACTCTCAGCCAGATTGAAGCCGGGTTGTTACCGCAGCCCACCCGCTTGACGCTCGACTGATGCACCCAACATCACCGCGCACAAATCTCGACATTCGGCTCATGGACGACTTTGAACGAACGCGCTTATCCGGCGCCCCTCGAGTTTTCTGCGCATGCTTTAGCAAAGAAGAGAGTTAATCCGAATATGCCCACCCGCTCGAAGATCATCTATACCTTCACCGACGAAGCCCCAGCCCTCGCCACCTATTCACTGTTGCCTATCGTAGAGGCTTTCACCGCCTCCGCTGATATCGCCGTGGAAACCCGCGATATCTCTCTTGCAGGGCGCATCCTGGCCAGCTTCCCCGAGCAATTGGGTGACAAAGCCGTAGCCGACCACCTCGCCGAACTGGGCGACCTGGCCGTTACGCCTGAAGCCAACATCATCAAGTTGCCGAACATCAGTGCTTCGGTTCCGCAACTGCAAGCCGCGATCAAAGAGCTGCAAGCCCAGGGCTTCGCACTGCCGGACTACCCGGAAACCGTGAGCAGCGACGCCGACAAAGAAGCCAAGTCGCGTTACGACAAGATCAAGGGCAGCGCCGTGAACCCGGTACTGCGCGAAGGCAACTCCGATCGCCGCGCACCGCTGTCGGTCAAGAACTATGCACGCAAGCACCCGCACAAAATGGGCGCATGGGCTGCAGACTCCAAATCCCACGTTGCACACATGAGCACCGGCGATTTCTACGGCAGCGAAAAAGCTGCCCTGATCGACGCCGCTGACGCCGTGAAAATCGAACTGATCGCTCAGGACGGCACCGCCACCGTGCTGAAAGAAAAAACCAGCGTGCAAGCTGGTGAGATCCTCGATTGCGCGGTCATGAGCAAAAACGCTCTGCGCAGCTTCATCGCTGCCGAGATCGAAGACGCCAAAGCCAAAGGCGTGCTGCTGTCGGTTCACTTGAAAGCGACCATGATGAAGGTCTCCGACCCGATCATGTTCGGCCAGATCGTTGCCGAGTTCTATAAAGACGCACTGGCCAAGCACGCTGACGTGCTGGCACAGATCGGCTTCAACCTGAACAACGGCATCGGCGACCTGTACGCTCGCATCAAGGCCTTGCCGGCCGAGCAGCAAGCGCAGATCGAAGCGGACATTCAGGCGGTTTACGCCGTGCGTCCATCGTTGGCCATGGTCAACTCCGACAAAGGCATCACCAACCTGCACGTGCCAAGCGACGTTATCGTCGACGCCTCGATGCCGGCGATGATCCGTGACTCCGGCAAAATGTGGGGCACTGACGGTCAGTTGCACGACACCAAGGCTGTGATCCCGGATCGTTGCTACGCGACCATTTACCAGGCGGTCATCGAAGACTGCAAGGCCAACGGCGCGTTTGATCCGACCACCATGGGCAGCGTGCCAAACGTTGGCCTGATGGCGAAAAAAGCCGAAGAGTACGGCTCGCACGACAAGACTTTCCAGATCAAGGCCAACGGTGTCGTTCGCGTTACCGACAGCAAAGGCGCCCTGCTGCTGGAACAGTCGGTTGAAGCCGGCGACATCTTCCGCATGTGCCAGACCAAAGACGCACCGATCCAGGATTGGGTGAAACTGGCCGTCAACCGTGCTCGCGCCAGCAGCACCCCGGCGATTTTCTGGCTGGACCCAATGCGCGCTCACGATGGCGTAGTGATCGAGAAAGTTCAGGCTTACCTGAAGGATCACGACACTTCCGGCCTGGACATCCGCATCATGTCGCCAGTCGACGCGATGAAGTTCACCCTGGACCGCACTCGCGAAGGCAAGGACACCATTTCGGTGACCGGCAACGTATTGCGCGACTACCTGACTGACCTGTTCCCGATCATGGAACTGGGCACCAGCGCCAAGATGCTGTCGATCGTACCGCTGATGAATGGCGGCGGTCTGTTCGAAACCGGCGCTGGCGGTTCGGCACCGAAGCACGTTCAACAGCTGCTGGAAGAGAACTTCCTGCGCTGGGATTCGCTGGGCGAGTTCCTCGCACTGGCTGCTTCGCTTGAGCATCTGGGTGTGACGTACAACAACCCTAAAGCGCTGGTGTTGGCTAAAACGCTGGATCAGGCCACTGGTCAGTTCCTCGACAACAACAAGTCGCCATCGCGCAAAGTCGGCAACATCGACAACCGCGGCAGCCACTTCTACCTGGCGCTGTACTGGGCTCAAGCCCTGGCCGCCCAGTCCGAAGACACTGCACTGCAAGCGCAGTTCGGCCAACTGGCGAAAACCCTGACCGAGAACGAAGCGACCATCGTCGCCGAGCTCAACGCCGTTCAGGGCAAACCAGTGGACATCGGCGGTTACTACCACGCCAATGCCGAGCTGATCAGCAAGGCCATGCGCCCGAGCAACACCTTCAACGCTGCGATTGCTGCGTTGGTTTAAGGTTGTAAGGGAACATCACAAACCCCGGCCCCCGTGCCGGGGTTTGTGTTTCTGTCATGCGCAACACTTGTAGCAGCTGCCGAGCCTGCGAGGCTGCGTTCGGCGGCGGAGCCGTCGTAGAATCAGGCCCTGCGGTGTTTCAGACTGACCCCGGGCATAAGGTTTACGACTGCTGCGCAGCCGAACGCAGCCTCGCAGGCTCGGCAGCTGCTACAGACCACACGAGGTATTTTCATGACTTGGCTACCCCACATCACCGTCGCCACCATCGTCGAAGACAACGGTCGCTTCCTGATGGTCGAAGAACTCAAGGGCGGCCGCGCGGTGCTCAACCAGCCCGCCGGTCACCTCGACCCGAATGAAACCCTGATCGAAGCCGCCGTGCGCGAAACTCTTGAAGAAACCGGCTGGGACGTCGAGCCGACCGCCATCGTCGGCCTGTACCTCTACACCGCACCGAGCAACGGCGTGACTTATCAGCGCGTCTGCTTCATCGCCAAAGCGCTCAAACACCACCCCGACTATCAACTGGACGACGGTATTCTCGGCGCCAAATGGCTGACCCGTGACGAACTGCTGGCCCAGCGCGCAAACTGGCGCAGTGAGCTGATCATCCGCTGTATCGATGATTATCTGGACGGCAAGCACTTCGGTCTCGAACTGATCCGCCCTTCTCTTTAGCCTTGTGGGCTTCGGCCTGCTAGAATCGCGTCCTTTTTAAAGACACTCATTGAATCCCTATGCGTGATCCAGCCCCTTCTGACACACAAAAGAAGCGCGTCATTGTCGGCATGTCCGGCGGCGTGGACTCTTCCGTTTCCGCTCTCCTGCTGATCGAGCAGGGTTATGAGGTGGAAGGCCTGTTCATGAAGAACTGGGAAGAAGACGATGGAACGGAATACTGCACCGCCATGGACGACCTGGCGGATGCGCAGGCTGTGTGCGACAAAATTGGCATCAAGCTGCACACCGCCAATTTCGCCGCCGAGTACTGGGACAACGTGTTCGAGCACTTCCTGGCCGAATACAAGGCCGGCCGCACGCCGAACCCGGACATCCTGTGTAACCGCGAGATCAAGTTCAAGGCGTTCCTCGACTATGCCATGGTGCTCGGCGCCGACCTGATCGCCACCGGCCACTACGTGCGTCGCCGCGACATCGATGGCCGCACCGAACTGCTCAAGGGCCTCGATCCGAACAAGGACCAGAGTTATTTCCTGCACGCCGTCGGCGGTGAACAGATCGCCAAGACCCTGTTCCCGGTCGGCGAGCTGGAAAAACCGGAAGTGCGCGCGATTGCCGAGAAGCACGATCTGGCGACCGCGAAGAAGAAGGATTCCACCGGCATCTGCTTTATCGGCGAACGCCGTTTCAGCGACTTCCTCAAGCAGTACCTGCCGGCGCAACCGGGCGAAATCAAAACCACCGAAGGCGAAGTCATCGGCCGTCACCACGGCCTGATGTACCACACCATCGGCCAGCGTCAGGGCCTGGGCATCGGCGGTTTGAAAGACGCCAGCGACGAGCCGTGGTACGTGCTGATCAAGGACTTGGTGAACAACGAGCTGATCGTCGGCCAGGGCAATGATCACCCTTACCTGTTCTCCCGCGCCCTGCTCGCCTCGGACATCTATTGGGTCAACCCGATCGACCTGAGCCAGCCGCGACGCCTCACCGCCAAAGTGCGTTATCGCCAGAGCGACCAGCCGTGCACGCTGGAAAAAACCGCCAGCGGCTACCGCGCGACTTTCGATGACCCGCAACGCGCGGTCACTCCGGGGCAATCCGTGGTGTTTTATGACGGTGAAATCTGCCTCGGCGGCGGCGTGATCGAAGTTGCCGAACCGTGGACCCGCCAAGGCACTGCTCAAGGCGCGGCACAATGAGCCCGACTCAGGAGCAACTGACGGCACTCGGCGGCGTATTTCTCGCTGCGGTGCTGGTCGACAAGATCGCCAAGACCGGCCAGACCAGTGAAGCCGGTTTGGCCTGCATGCTCGGCAGTCTGCTGATCCGCGACCCCAAGGACACGCTGGAAGTTTACGGTGGCGACGACCTCAATCTGCGCGAAGGTTATCGCGCGTTGATCGGCGCCCTCGAACGCGACCCGAGCACGCTGCAGCGCGAACCGCTGCGTTACGCCTTGGCGATGCTCGGTCTGGAGCGGCAACTGGCCAAACGCGACGACATGCTCGACGTGATCGGCAAGCGTCTGCCGCAGATTCAGTCGCAGGTCGAGCACTTCGGCCCGGCCCACGAAAACGTGATTGCCGCGTGCGGCGCGCTGTACCAGGACACCCTGAGCACGCTGCGCCAACGCATTCAGGTGCACGGCGACATGCGCAACCTGCAGCAACCGAGCAACGCTTCGAAGATCCGCGCGCTGCTGCTCGCCGGGATTCGCTCGGCGCGGCTGTGGCGGCAGTTGGGCGGCCATCGCTGGCAGTTGGTGATCAGTCGTCGCAAGTTACTGAAAGAGCTTTACCCGCTGATGCGCAGCAGCTGAACCGCGCCCGCAAGACTGTTTCAGATCTGTAACGCGTAATACGCCGGTCAGTTGGCAACGGACCGGCGGATTTTTTCATGTATGATACGCGCCCCATTTCGTTGCCCGACTGTCCGAGAACACCCCATGCAGCTTTCTTCGCTCACTGCGGTTTCCCCTGTTGACGGCCGCTACGCCGGCAAAACCCAGGCCCTGCGCCCAATTTTCAGCGAATACGGTCTGATCCGTGCGCGCGTTCTGGTTGAAGTGCGCTGGCTCCAGCGCCTGGCCGCTCACCCAGGCATCAGCGAAGTGCCGGCGTTCTCCGCCGAAGCCGACGCGGTGTTGAACACCCTGGCAGACAACTTCGCTCTGGAGCACGCCGAGCGTGTCAAAGAGATCGAGCGCACCACCAACCACGACGTCAAAGCCATCGAATACCTGCTCAAAGAGCAAGCGGCCAAGCTGCCGGAATTGGCCAAGGTCAGCGAATTCATCCACTTTGCCTGCACCAGCGAGGACATCAACAACCTGTCCCACGCCCTGATGCTGCGCGAAGGCCGTGATGATGTAATGCTGCCGCTGATGCGCCAGACCGCTGAAGCCATCCGCGAACTGGCCGTGCGTTTCGCTGACGTGCCGATGCTTTCGCGCACTCACGGCCAACCAGCCTCCCCGACCACTCTGGGCAAAGAGCTGGCGAACGTGGTTTACCGTCTGGAGCGTCAAATTGCTCAGGTTGCTGCGGTGCCGCTGCTGGGCAAGATCAACGGCGCAGTCGGCAACTACAATGCGCACCTGTCGGCCTACCCGGAAATCGACTGGGAAGAAAATGCCCGCGCCTTCATCGAAGACGAGCTGGGCCTGGGCTTCAACCCGTACACCACGCAGATCGAACCGCACGACTACATTGCCGAGCTGTTCGACGCGATTGCGCGCTTCAACACCATCCTGATCGACTTCGACCGCGACATCTGGGGCTACATTTCCCTGGGTTATTTCAAACAGCGCACCATCGCTGGCGAAATCGGTTCGTCGACCATGCCGCACAAGGTCAACCCGATCGACTTCGAAAACTCCGAAGGCAACCTGGGTATCGCCAACGCACTGTTCCAGCATTTGGCGAGCAAACTGCCGATCTCCCGCTGGCAGCGCGACCTGACCGACTCCACCGTATTGCGCAACCTCGGTGTCGGCTTCGCCCACAGCGTGATTGCCTACGAAGCCAGCCTCAAAGGCATCAGCAAACTTGAGCTCAACGCGCAGAAGATTGCCGCTGACCTCGACGCGTGCTGGGAAGTGTTGGCCGAGCCGATCCAGACTGTCATGCGTCGCTACAACATCGAAAACCCGTACGAGAAGCTGAAAGAGTTGACCCGTGGCAAGGGCATCAGCCCTGAAGCGTTGCAAACTTTCATCGACGGCCTGGACATGCCAGCCGCGGCCAAAGCCGAGCTGAAATTGCTGACCCCGGCCAACTACATCGGCAACGCTGTAGAGCAAGCCAAACGCATCTGATCCAACGCTGTACCCGTTTGAGACGCCCGGCAGCGCCGGGCGTTTTTATTCCCGTCTGAAAAGTGCTTTTTTTCAATAGGTTACACATGAATCCTGACATTCCTCTTCAACTTCTGGGCGGCATCACGGCGCGCGAATTCCTGCGTGACTACTGGCAGAAAAAACCACTGCTGATCCGCCAGGCAATGCCTGATTTCGAAAGCCCGATCGACCCGGACGAACTGGCCGGCCTGGCGCTGGAAGAAGAAGTTGAATCGCGTCTGGTGATCGAGCACGGCGAGCGTCCCTGGGAAATGCGTCGCGGCCCGTTCGCTGAAGACGAGTTCAGCAAATTGCCGGAAACCGAGTGGACCTTGCTGGTCCAAGCGGTCGATCAGTTCGTGCCGGAAGTCAGCGAACTGCTGGAAAACTTCCGTTTCCTGCCGAGCTGGCGCGTCGATGACGTGATGATCAGCTTCGCTGCACCGGGTGGCAGCGTGGGTCCGCACTTCGACAACTACGACGTGTTCCTGCTGCAAGGTCACGGCAAGCGCAATTGGAAAATCGGCCAGATGTGCGACTCCGAGAGCACCCTGCTGCCGCACGCAGACCTGCGCATTCTTGCCGACTTCGAAGCCACCGATGAGTGGGTTCTGGAGCCGGGCGACATGCTTTATCTGCCGCCGCGTCTGGCCCATTGCGGCGTTGCGGTTGACGACTGCATGACCTACTCGGTCGGCTTCCGCGCACCGAGCGCCTCGGAAGTGCTGACGCATTTCACCGACTTCCTCAGCCAGTTCCTGACTGACGAAGAGCGCTACACCGATGCCGACGCTCTGCCGGCAGTCGATCCACACCAGATTCAGCACGACGCGCTTGATCGCTTGAAAGCCTTGCTGGCCGAGCACATGAGCGACGAGCGCCTGCTGCTGACCTGGTTCGGCCAGTACATGACCGAGCCGCGCTACCCGGAATTGGTGGTTGGCCCGGAAGAAATCGAAGAAGAGGACTTCCTCGCCAGCCTCGAAGAAGGCGCAGTGCTGATCCGCAACCCGAGTGCGCGCATGGCGTGGTCCGAAGTCGATGACGATTTGCTGTTGTTCGCCAGCGGCCAGAGCCGCTACCTGCCGGGCAAACTGCGCGAATTGCTGAAGCTGATCTGCGCGGCTGACGCTCTGCACAGCGATAACCTCGGCGCATGGCTGAGCGATGAAGACGGTCGCGGCTTGCTGTGCGAATTGGTCAAGCAAGGCAGCCTGGGGTTTGCTGATGAATAAAATCCACGTTCGTGTCGCAGACTGGCAAAAGGATATCGCCGAGATCCGGCGCATTCGTGAGACGGTGTTCATCGCCGAGCAATCCGTTCCACCTGAACTGGAATGGGATGCCGATGACGCCACAGCGGTGCATTTCCTCGCATACGAAGGCGACTTTCCGATTGGCACCGCGCGCCTGTTGCCCGATGGGCACATTGGTCGCGTGTCGGTGCTCAAAGACTGGCGCGGTTTGAAAGTGGGAGATGCGCTGATGCAAGCAGTGATCGGCGAAGCTGAAAAACGCGGGCTGAAGCAGCAAATGCTCAGCGCGCAGGTGCAGGCCACGGCGTTCTATGAGCGTTTGGGCTTCAGCCTGGTCAGTGAGGAATTCCTCGAAGCCGGGATTCCACATGTAGACATGGTCCGGCATTCGGCCTGACACCTTGTGGTGAGAAGGACTGCCTGTGGCAAGGGGGCCTGCCTGTAGCAAAAGGGCTTGCCTGTGGCAAAAGGGCTTGCCTGTAGCAAAAGGGCTTGCCTGTGGCAAGAGGGCTTGCCTGTGGCGAGGGGGCTTGCCCCCGTTGGGTCGCGCAGCGGCCCCAAGATTTTAGGCCTGCTGCGCAGCCCAACGGGGGCAAGCCCCCTCGCCACAACGGCCCGAATGAACATCCCAAAACGCCCCGCCATCACCCGATGTCGGGGCGTTTTGCTGTGCGCGATTCAACTTGCCCCACCGCGTGCCGACAAACTGGCAATATCAAGCCTTTCGAAAGCGGAGATAACGGACATGTCCCTACGCACCCTGCTCACCACGCTGCTGCTGACCTGCAGTTTTTCGGTCATGGCCGCCACCGAGATTGTGCCCCTGAGCTACCACACCAGCGCCGACATGCTGCCGATGGCGCAGGATTTCATCGGCAAGGATGGCCAGGTCAGCGCCTACGGCAATCAACTGATCGTCAACGCTGATCAACGCAAGATCGACGAACTCAAAGCGCTGATCGCGCAGTTGGATACCCAACCCAAGCGCCTGCTGATCACCGTCGACACCAACGAAAACAATTACCAGGGCGATCAGGGTTATTCGGTGAATGGCGTCAAGCCGAGCCAGACCCGCATCATCAACCGCAGCACCAACAGCCGTGATGGCGGCGTCCAGCAGATCCAGGCCAGCGAAGGTTCACCGGCGCTGATCCAGGTCGGCCAAAGCGTGCCGTTGACCAGCAGCCAGACCGATTCTTACGGTGATTTGCGCAGCCAGACCGAATATCGCAACGTCACACAGGGTTTCTACGTCACTGCCAGCATCACCGGTGACATCGTTCACTTGGCAATCAGTACCAATCGTGACCGCATGAGCCAGGAACGTCCCGATGTAGTGAATGTGCAAAGTACCGACACAACTGTCACCGGGCGCCTGGGCGAGTGGATCACCCTCGCCGGCGTGAACCGGCAGACTCAGGCCGACAAACAGGGCCTGACCCGCAGCTACTCTACTCAGGGCCGCGATGACATGACGTTGCGGGTGAAAGTCGACACGCTGGACTAAAGCACCGAAAACTGACTGATTAGTCGTATTAGACTAAAGATGTAGTGCTTGAAAAAAAGCACTACAAAACGTTTGACGGGCTAAAAAAGCAAAGGCATGATGGCCTCGCTCCCGCTAATCAGGGGCCCTGGAAAGGGCCTTCGGATCGACGCCTGCATCTACCCCGCAAGCCGATTCGTGTCTGTACCGCCCACAAGGTGTGTTTGACGAGGTTGCCGACTGGAACGAAGTTGTCCCGAGGGACGGAAGCGTAATTAGGTAACCCGGCTCCACGCTGATGTTTGTATGAAGGCCCACGACGCCCGAATGCGCTCGCCAGTTCGCCCTTACCTGCTCACTTCCCCTCGAGCCCATCGTTCATCCCGTCGCCACCCCCGCCGAATCCGACTTGAGCACCTAAGCTTCTGGTCAGCGAGCATGAATTTTTCACCCAAGACGACTTTTCATACAAGACGCGACGAGGTTTAACTCCATGGCACTGACACGCGAACAGCAAATTGCAGCCCTCGAAAAAGACTGGGCTGAAAACCCACGCTGGAAAGGCGTGACACGCGCTTACTCCGCTGCTGACGTCGTCCGCCTGCGCGGTTCGGTTCAACCTGAGCACACCTTTGCAAAACTCGGCGCCGAAAAGCTCTGGAACCTGGTCACCCAAGGCGCCAAGCCGTCCTTCCGTCCTGAGAAAGATTTCGTCAACTGCATGGGCGCCCTGACTGGCGGCCAGGCTGTTCAGCAAGTCAAAGCCGGTATCCAGGCTATTTACCTGTCGGGCTGGCAAGTGGCTGCGGACAACAACTCCGCCGAATCGATGTACCCGGACCAGTCGCTGTACCCGGTGGACTCGGTGCCAACCGTGGTCAAGCGCATCAACAACTCGTTCCGTCGTGCTGACCAGATCCAGTGGAAAGCCGGTAAAGGTCCGGGCGACGAAGGCTACATCGACTACTTCGCACCAATCGTGGCTGACGCCGAAGCCGGTTTCGGCGGCGTACTGAACGCTTACGAATTGATGAAAAGCATGATCGAGGCAGGCGCCGCGGGCGTTCACTTCGAAGACCAGCTGGCTTCCGTGAAAAAATGCGGGCACATGGGCGGCAAAGTACTGGTTCCTACCCAGGAAGCCGTACAGAAGCTGACCGCTGCTCGTCTGGCGGCTGACGTTGCCGGCACGCCGACCATCATTCTGGCGCGTACCGACGCTAACGCAGCTGACCTGCTGACCTCTGATTGCGACCCGTACGACCAGCCATTCGTGACTGGCGAACGCACCCAGGAAGGTTTCTACAAAGTGCGCGCCGGTCTCGACCAGGCAATCGCTCGCGGTCTGGCCTACGCGCCGTACGCCGACCTGATCTGGTGCGAAACCGCCAAGCCGGATCTGGACGAAGCTCGTCGCTTCGCTGAAGCGATCAAAAAGGAATACCCGGACCAACTGCTGTCGTACAACTGCTCGCCTTCCTTCAACTGGAAGAAAAACCTGGACGACGCGACCATCGCCAAGTTCCAGCGCGAACTGTCCGCCATGGGTTACAAGCACCAGTTCATCACCCTGGCCGGCATTCACAACATGTGGCACAGCATGTTCAACCTGGCGCACGACTACGCCCGCAACGACATGACTGCTTACGTGAAGCTGCAAGAGCAGGAATTCGCTGACGCCGCCAAGGGTTACACCTTCGTTGCGCACCAGCAGGAAGTGGGCACCGGCTACTTCGACGACATGACCACCGTGATTCAGGGCGGCTCGTCTTCGGTCACCGCGCTGACCGGTTCGACTGAAGAAGAACAGTTCCACTGATAGCTGAGCAAACGGCCGCTGCGTACCGATAAAAAGCTAACCGCAACGCCGCATATCTAACGCCCCGACTGGTTCGGGGCGTTTTTTTTGCGTGGGATTTCTTCCGCCCCACCTCCCCTGTAGCAGCTGCCGAAGGCTGCGTTCGAGGACGAAGTTCTCGCTGATCCCACGAATTGAATTCACCTGAAAAACGTCACCGCTTGATTAACGACTGCTGCGCAGCCGAACGCAGCCTTCGGCAGCTGCTACAGGGATGTGCGCGTAGCGGACCTTGCGCGAAAAAACATTGATCCAGAGCGGTATCGCAATCGCCAAAACCGGGTAAAACCTGCCCACGTGCAACTTGCAGTAACGGCTATATAAGACAACTTCCCACTCACTCGCCCGTTAAACACTTTGAAAACCGCCGCAAACAATATTGATTATCATTCAGCAACAACTTTGTTCGTTACATTTGCCACAAAACAATATTGATGAAATGCCGGCTAATGCCCGGAGCGCATGGGTCGCAGGGCTGTGGAGGTACGCTATGTCTTTATTCCGCTAAATAATTTCGCCACAGGAATTTTACTTGCACGGTGTTGTGCCATAAAATCACCGCGATTGATTGCTGCGACATATCGTCACTGCTTTGTTTCTATCAAGCTCAGAGACCTTTGCTCTCTGTTAAGGATTACCAGCATGCCCGAAGCGACAGGACTCATGGCCCACAACTGGGGCTTTGCCATTTTCCTTCTGGGCGTCGTCGGCCTCTGCGCCTTCATGCTCGGCGTCTCCAGCCTCCTCGGGTCAAAAGCCTGGGGCCGCAGCAAAAACGAACCGTTCGAGTCCGGCATGCTACCTACAGGTGGCGCCCGCTTGCGGCTCTCAGCCAAATTCTATCTGGTCGCGATGCTCTTCGTGATCTTCGATATCGAAGCCCTATTTCTCTTTGCCTGGTCTGTGTCCGTCCGCGAAAGCGGCTGGACCGGATTCGTCGAAGCTCTCGTTTTCATAGCAATTCTGTTGGCAGGTCTTGTCTACCTGTTCCGAGTGGGCGCCCTTGACTGGGCTCCGGAAGCTCGTCGCAAGCGGCAGGCGAAGCTGAAACAATGAGGCTTTGGCAATGCAATACAATCTCACCAGGATCGACCCCGATGCTCCTAACGAGCAGTATCCGATTGGCGAGCGGGAAACCGTTTCCGATCCGTTAGAAGATCAAGTTCACAAAAACATCTTCATGGGCAAGCTCGAAGACGTGCTTAACGGCACGATCAACTGGGGGCGCAAGAACTCCCTGTGGCCGTACAACTTCGGTCTTTCGTGCTGCTACGTGGAAATGACCACCGCCTTCACGGCGCCCCATGACATCGCGCGCTTTGGCGCCGAAGTTATCCGGGCATCGCCACGTCAGGCGGACTTCATGGTTATCGCCGGTACCTGCTTCATCAAGATGGCGCCGATCATTCAGCGTCTCTACGAGCAAATGCTCGAGCCTAAATGGGTTATTTCCATGGGCTCGTGCGCCAACTCCGGTGGCATGTACGACATCTACTCCGTCGTTCAAGGGGTGGACAAGTTCCTGCCCGTGGACGTCTACGTGCCTGGCTGCCCGCCCCGTCCGGAAGCTTTTCTGCAAGGCTTGATGCTCTTGCAAGAGTCGATTGGACAGGAGCGTCGTCCGCTTTCCTGGGTCGTCGGTGATCAAGGCGTGTATCGCGCCGAGATGCCTTCGCAAAAGGAACAGCGCCGCGAACAGCGAATCGCAGTCACCAACCTGCGCAGCCCCGACGAAGTCTGATCCAGCTCCCCTTCTTAAATAGAACGAGAACCTGGCTTCATTCTTTACGTTGACCGAAAGCGATAAATAACCATGACTACAGGCAGTGCTCTGTACATCCCGCCTTATAAGGCAGACGACCAGGATGTGGTCGTCGAACTGAACAACCGTTTTGGCCCCGAGGCGTTCACCGCCCAGCCGACCCGCACCGGCATGCCGGTGCTTTGGGTTGCCCGCGCCAAACTCGTCGAAGTCCTGACGTTCCTGCGCAACCTGCCCAAGCCGTACGTCATGCTTTATGACCTGCACGGCGTGGACGAGCGCCTGCGCACCAAGCGTCAAGGGCTGCCAAGCGGCGCCGACTTCACCGTGTTCTATCACCTGATGTCGATCGAACGTAACAGCGACGTGATGATCAAGGTCGCCTTGTCCGAGAGCGACCTTAGCCTGCCGACCGTTACCGGCATCTGGCCCAACGCCAACTGGTACGAGCGTGAAGTCTGGGACATGTACGGGATCGACTTCAAAGGTCACCCGCACCTGACCCGCATCATGATGCCGCCGACCTGGGAAGGTCACCCGCTGCGCAAGGACTTCCCGGCGCGTGCCACCGAGTTCGACCCGTTCACCCTGACCCTCGCCAAGCAACAGCTTGAGGAAGAAGCCGCGCGCTTCAAGCCTGAAGACTGGGGCATGAAGCGTTCCGGGGCGAACGAGGACTACATGTTCCTCAACCTCGGCCCGAACCACCCTTCGGCGCACGGTGCATTCCGCATCATCCTGCAACTGGACGGTGAAGAAATCGTCGATTGCGTGCCGGACGTCGGTTACCACCACCGTGGTGCCGAGAAAATGGCCGAACGCCAGTCGTGGCACAGCTTCATCCCGTACACCGACCGTATCGATTACCTCGGCGGCGTGATGAACAACCTGCCCTACGTGCTCTCGGTCGAGAAGCTCGCTGGCATCAAGGTGCCCGAGAAGGTCGACGTCATCCGCATCATGATGGCCGAGTTCTTCCGGATCACCAGCCACCTGCTGTTCCTCGGGACGTACATCCAGGACGTCGGCGCCATGACTCCGGTGTTCTTCACCTTCACCGACCGCCAGAAGGCGTACACGGTGATCGAAGCCATCACCGGCTTCCGTCTGCACCCGGCCTGGTACCGCATCGGTGGCGTCGCCCACGACCTGCCGCGCGGCTGGGAAAAACTGGTTAAAGACTTCGTCGAGTGGATGCCCAAGCGTCTGGACGAATACCAGAAAGCTGCGCTCGACAACAGCATCCTCAAGGGCCGGACCATCGGCGTCGCTGCCTACAACACCAAAGAAGCCCTGGAATGGGGCGTCACCGGTGCCGGCCTGCGTTCGACCGGTTGCGATTTCGACCTGCGTAAAGCGCGTCCTTATTCGGGCTACGAGAACTTCGAATTCGAAGTGCCGCTGGCGGCCAACGGCGATGCCTACGACCGCTGCATCGTGCGTGTCGAAGAAATGCGCCAGAGCCTGAAAATCATCGAGCAGTGCATGCGCAACATGCCGGAAGGCCCGTACAAGGCGGATCACCCGCTGACCACGCCGCCGCCCAAAGAGCGCACGTTGCAGCACATCGAGACCTTGATCACGCACTTCCTGCAAGTTTCGTGGGGCCCGGTCATGCCGGCCAACGAATCCTTCCAGATGATCGAAGCGACCAAGGGCATCAACAGTTATTACCTGACGAGCGATGGCGGCACCATGAGCTACCGCACCCGGATTCGTACCCCAAGCTTCCCGCACTTGCAGCAGATCCCTTCGGTGATCAAAGGCAGCATGGTCGCGGACTTGATCGCGTACCTGGGTAGTATCGATTTCGTTATGGCCGACGTGGACCGCTAAGCATGAACAGCACGCTTATCCAGACAGACCGTTTCACTTTGAGTGAAACCGAGCGCTCGGCCATCGAGCACGAGCTGCATCACTACGAAGACCCGCGCGCGGCGTCGATCGAAGCCCTGAAGATCGTCCAGAAGGAACGCGGCTGGGTGCCGGATGGCGCCCTGTACGCGATCGGCGAGATCCTCGGCATCCCGGCCAGCGACGTTGAAGGCGTGGCGACGTTCTATAGCCAGATCTTCCGTCAGCCGGTCGGCCGCCACATCATTCGCGTCTGCGACAGCATGGTCTGCTACATCGGCGGCCACGAGTCGGTGGTCAGCGAAATCCAGAGCAATCTGGGGATCGGCCTGGGTCAGACCACCGCCGACGGTCGTTTCACCCTGCTGCCGGTCTGCTGCCTCGGCAACTGCGACAAGGCGCCGGCGTTGATGATCGACGACGACACATTCGGTGACGTGCAGCCTGCTGGCGTCGCCCAATTGCTCGAGGGCTACGTATGACCCTGACTTCCTTCGGTCCTGCCAACCGCATCAAGCGTTCGGCCGAGACTCACCCGCTGACCTGGCGTCTGCGCGACGACGGCGAGGCCGTGTGGCTCGACGAATACCAGGCCAAGAACGGTTACGCCGCTGCGCGCAAAGCCTTCGCCGACATGGCCCAGGACGACATCGTCCAGACCGTGAAAGACGCCGGCCTCAAGGGTCGCGGCGGCGCAGGCTTCCCCACTGGCGTGAAGTGGGGCCTGATGCCCAAAGACGAATCCATCAACATCCGCTACCTGCTGTGCAACGCGGATGAAATGGAGCCGAACACCTGGAAAGACCGCATGCTGATGGAGCAACTGCCCCATCTGCTGATCGAAGGCATGCTGATCAGTGCCCGCGCGCTGAAAACCTACCGTGGCTACATCTTCCTGCGTGGCGAATACACCACCGCCGCCAAGCACCTTAACCGTGCCGTGGAAGAAGCCAAGGCAGCCGGCCTGCTGGGCAAGAACATCCTGGGCAGCGGCTTCGATTTTGAACTGTTCGTCCACACCGGCGCCGGGCGTTACATCTGCGGTGAAGAAACCGCGCTGATCAACTCCCTCGAAGGCCGCCGCGCCAACCCGCGTTCCAAGCCGCCCTTCCCTGCCGCCGTCGGCGTGTGGGGCAAGCCGACTTGCGTGAACAACGTTGAAACCCTGTGCAACGTGCCGGCGATCATTGCCGACGGCGTCGACTGGTACAAATCGTTGGCGCGTGAAGGCAGTGAAGACATGGGCACCAAGCTCATGGGCTTCTCCGGCAAGGTCATGAACCCGGGCCTGTGGGAATTGCCATTCGGCGTCACCGGTCGCGAGTTGTTCGAAGACTACGCCGGCGGCATGCGCGACGGCTTCAAGCTCAAGTGCTGGCAGCCTGGCGGCGCCGGTACCGGTTTCCTGTTGCCGGAACACCTCGACGCGCAAATGTACGCCGGCGGCATCGCCAAAGTGGGCACCCGCATGGGTACCGGCCTGGCCATGGCGGTCGACGACAGCGTCAACATGGTGTCCTTGCTGCGCAACATGGAAGAGTTCTTCTCCCGTGAATCCTGCGGTTTCTGCACCCCGTGCCGTGACGGCTTGCCGTGGAGCGTCAAGCTGCTGCGCGCAATCGAAAACGGTGAAGGACAGGCCGGCGATATCGAGACCCTGCTGGGTCTGGTCGGTTTCCTCGGCCCGGGCAAGACCTTCTGTGCTCACGCACCGGGCGCCGTGGAGCCGTTGGGCAGCGCAATCAAATACTTCCGTTCAGAGTTCGAAGCCGGCATCGCGCCCACCAGCGCCGCCGTCCCGCCTCTGGCAAGGCCGATCGTAGTCGGCGCGTAAACGCTTAAAAAAACGAAGGGTCCGTGCCCTTCGTTTTCTCGTGTGATGACGCCGCAAGCGGCTGTGTTGATTCACTCGAATAACAAGATTCCATTAGCCACGCCCGCTGACACCGGGCCAACGAAGACCTTTGAACCATGGCCACTATCCACGTAGACGGCAAAGAGCTCGAAGTCGATGGGGCAGACAACCTGTTACAGGCATGTCTGTCGCTAGGCCTCGATATCCCTTATTTCTGCTGGCACCCAGCCCTCGGCAGCGTTGGCGCTTGCCGCCAATGCGCGGTCAAGCAGTACACCGACGCCAACGACACCCGTGGTCGGATCGTCATGTCCTGCATGACACCCGCCACTGACGGCAGCTGGATCTCCATCGAAGACGAAGAAGCGAAAGTGTTTCGCGCCAGCGTCGTCGAATGGCTGATGACCAACCACCCTCACGACTGCCCGGTCTGTGAAGAAGGCGGTCACTGCCACCTGCAAGACATGACGGTAATGACCGGCCACAACGAGCGCCGTTACCGCTTCACCAAGCGCACTCACCAGAACCAGCAACTGGGCCCGTTCATTTCCCACGAAATGAACCGCTGCATCGCTTGCTACCGCTGCGTGCGTTTCTATAAGGATTACGCCGGCGGCACTGACCTCGGTGTATTCGGCGCCCACGACAACGTGTACTTCGGTCGCGTTGAAGACGGCACCCTCGAAAGTGAGTTCTCCGGCAACCTCACCGAGGTCTGCCCGACCGGTGTGTTCACCGACAAGACTCACTCCGAGCGTTACAACCGCAAGTGGGACATGCAGTTCTCGCCGAGCATCTGCCATGGCTGCTCCAGCGGTTGCAACATCTCGCCGGGCGAGCGCTACGGTGAACTGCGTCGGATCGAAAACCGCTTCAACGGTTCGGTCAACCAGTACTTCCTGTGCGACCGTGGCCGTTTCGGCTACGGCTACGTCAACCGCGAAGACCGCCCGCGTC
Organism: Pseudomonas sp. 43NM1; assembly: GCF_002836905.1. NCBI lineage: Bacteria > Pseudomonadati > Pseudomonadota > Gammaproteobacteria > Pseudomonadales > Pseudomonadaceae > Pseudomonas > Pseudomonas sp. 43NM1. The sequence goes on from NZ_MKGS01000143.1 coordinate 24,490, forward strand.
AGCCACTGCTGGCCAACGGCGCCAAGCTGAGCCTCGACGAAGCGCTGGATAAAGCGGCTGACCTGCTGCGCGGTCGCAACATCGTCGGTATCGGCTCGCCGCGCGCCAGCCTCGAAAGCAACTATGCGTTGCGCGAACTGGTCGGCGCCGAGCACTTTTACTCCGGCATCGAAGCCGCCGAGCTGGAACGCATTCGCCTGGTCCTGCAAGTCCTGAACGACAGCCCGCTGCCGGTTCCGAACATGCGCGAAATCGAAGACCACGACGCGATCTTCGTCCTCGGCGAAGACCTGACCCAGACCGCTGCGCGCATGGCGTTGTCCTTGCGCCAATCGGTCAAGGGCAAGGCTGAAGACATGGCCGATGCGATGCGCGTCCAGCCGTGGCTCGACGCTGCGGTGAAAAACATCGGCCAGCACGAGCTGAACCCGCTGTTCATCGCCAGCCTCGCTGAAACCAAGCTCGACGACATCGCCGAAGAATGCGTACACGCCGCGCCGGACGACCTCGCTCGCATCGGTTTCGCCGTGGCTCACGCCCTCGACGCCAGCGCGCCAGCGGTTGAAGGCCTGGACACTGAAGCCCTTGACCTGGCCCAGCGCATTGCCGACGCCCTGCTCGCGGCCAAGCGTCCGCTGATCATTGCCGGTACTTCGCTGGGTTCGAAAGCGCTGATCGAAGCCGCGGCGAACATCGCCAAAGCCTTGAAGCTGCGCGACAAGAACGGTTCCATCAGCCTGATCGTGCCAGAGGCCAACAGCCTCGGTCTGGCCATGCTCGGTGGCGACTCGGTCGACGACGCGCTGCAAGCAGTGATCGATGGCCGCGCCGACGCCCTCGTCGTGCTCGAAAACGACCTGTACACCCGCACTGACAAAGCCCTGGTCGATGCCGCCCTGAACGCCGCGAAAGTGTTGATCGTCGCCGACCATCAGAAGACCGCCACCAGTGATCGCGCGCACCTGGTTCTGCCAGCCGCAAGCTTCGCGGAAGGTGACGGTACGCTGGTCAGCCAGGAAGGTCGCGCGCAGCGCTTCTTCCAGGTCTTCGATCCGAAATACATGGACGCGAGCATTCTGGTGCACGAAGGCTGGCGCTGGCTGCATGCCCTGCGCGCGACCCTGCTGGACCAGCCAATCGACTGGACCCAACTGGACCACGTCACCGCAGCCGTCGCGGCGAGCCGGCCACAACTGGCGCGCATCGTCGATGCCGCTCCGTCCGCCGCGTTCCGCATCAAAGGCATGAAACTGGCGCGCGAACCGCTGCGTTACTCCGGGCGTACCGCCATGCGCGCTGACATCAGCGTGCACGAACCACGTACTCCGCAGGACAACGACACCGCGTTCAACTTCTCGATGGAAGGTTACTCGGGCTCGGCCGAACCGCGTCAGCAAGTGCCATTCGCCTGGTCGCCGGGCTGGAACTCGCCGCAAGCCTGGAACAAGTTCCAGGACGAAGTCGGTGGTCACATCCGCGCTGGCGACCCGGGCACCCGCCTGATCGAAAGCACCGGTGATTCGCTGAACTGGTTCGCCAGTGCGACGCGCGCGTTCAACCCGGCGCCGGGAACTTGGCAAGTGGTGCCGTTCTTCCACCTGCTCGGCAGTGAAGAGACCTCGGCAAAAGCCGCACCGGTTCAGGAACGCATTCCGGCGCCTTACGTCGCTTTGGCCAAATCCGAAGCCGATCGTCTTGGCGTCAATGACGGCGCCCTGCTCAGCTTCAATGTTGCCGGCCAGACCCTGCGTCTGCCGCTGCGCATCAACGAAGAACTCGGTGCCGGCCTGGTGGCCTTGCCGGCAGGTATCGCCGGCATTCCAGCGGCGATCTTTGGCAAAACCGTTGACGGTCTGCAGGAGGCAGCTCAATGACCTGGTTCACGCCTGAAGTGATTGACGTGATCATCGCGGTCCTCAAGGCCATCGTGATTCTGCTCGCCGTGGTGGTGTGCGGCGCGCTGCTGAGCTGGGTCGAGCGTCGTCTGCTCGCCCTCTGGCAGGATCGCTACGGTCCGAACCGCGTCGGCCCGTTCGGCGCGTTCCAGATCGCTGCCGACATGATCAAGATGTTCTTCAAGGAAGACTGGACGCCGCCGTTCGCCGACAAGATGATCTTCACCCTGGCACCGGTAGTCGCCATGAGCGCTCTGCTGATTGCCTTCGCGATCATCCCGATCACCCCGACCTGGGGCGTCGCGGACATCAACATCGGCATCCTGTTCTTCTTCGCCATGGCCGGTCTTTCGGTGTACGCGGTGTTGTTCGCCGGTTGGTCGAGCAACAACAAGTTCGCCCTGCTGGGCAGCTTGCGGGCCTCGGCACAAACCGTGTCGTACGAAGTGTTCATGGGCCTGTCGCTGATGGGCATCGTGATTCAGGTCGGCTCGTTCAACATGCGCGACATCGTTGAATACCAAGCGCAGAACCTGTGGTTCATCATTCCGCAGATCTTCGGGTTCCTGACCTTCTTCATCGCTGGCGTCGCCGTGACTCACCGTCACCCGTTCGACCAGCCGGAAGCGGAACAGGAACTGGCCGACGGTTACCACATTGAATATGCCGGCATGAAATGGGGCATGTTCTTCGTTGGCGAGTACATCGGCATCGTGTTGATTTCGGCGTTGCTGGTGACCTTGTTCTTCGGTGGCTGGCACGGCCCGTTCGGCATTCTGCCGCAGATCCCGTTCATCTGGTTCGCGCTCAAGACCGCGTTCTTCATCATGATCTTCATTCTGTTGCGCGCCTCGATTCCGCGCCCACGGTATGACCAAGTGATGGATTTTAGCTGGAAGTTCTGCCTGCCGCTGACCCTCGTCAACATGCTGGTGACCGCTGCGATCGTGTTGCTCAACACGCCCGCCGTCGCGGCTCAGTGAGGATAGAGAATCATGAAGTACATATTTGACATCGTGCATGGCTTCTTCACCCAGCTTCGCAGCCTGGTGATGATCTTCGGCCATGCCTTCCGCAAGCGCGACACGCTGCAGTACCCGGAAGAGCAGGTCTACCTGCCGCCGCGCTACCGTGGCCGGATCGTCCTGACCCGCGACCCGGATGGCGAAGAGCGTTGTGTAGCCTGCAACCTGTGCGCCGTGGCTTGCCCGGTCGGTTGCATTTCGCTGCAGAAAGCCGAAACCGAAGACGGTCGCTGGTACCCGGACTTCTTCCGCATCAACTTCTCGCGCTGCATCTTTTGCGGCCTCTGCGAGGAAGCCTGCCCGACCACCGCGATCCAGCTGACACCGGATTTCGAGATGGCCGAGTTCAAACGTCAGGACCTGGTTTACGAGAAAGAAGATCTGCTGATCTCCGGCCCCGGCAAAAACCCTGATTACAACTTCTATCGTGTTGCAGGTATGGCGATTGCCGGGAAGCCGAAAGGCGCCGCGCAGAATGAAGCCGAACCGATCAACGTGAAGAGCTTGCTGCCTTAAGGAAGAAAGATGGAATTCGCTTTCTATTTCGCATCGGGTATCGCTGTGGTGTCCACGCTTCGCGTGATCACCAACACCAACCCTGTGCACGCCCTGCTCTACCTGATCATTTCGCTGATTGCCGTGGCGATGACGTTTTTCGCCCTCGGCGCACCGTTTGCCGGTGTGCTGGAAGTGATCGCCTACGCTGGCGCCATCATGGTGCTGTTCGTGTTCGTGGTGATGATGCTGAACCTTGGCCCGGCCTCGGTTCAGCAGGAACGCGTGTGGCTCAAGCCCGGCATCTGGATCGGCCCGGTAGTGCTCGGCGCGCTGCTGCTGGCGGAACTGCTGTACGTATTGTTCAGCGATGCCAGCGGTCAGGCCATCGGCCACACCACCGTAGACGCGAAAGCCGTGGGCATCAGCCTGTTCGGTCCGTACCTGCTGGTGGTCGAACTCGCCTCGATGTTGCTGCTTGCCGCAGCGGTCACGGCGTTCCACTTGGGCCGTAACGAAGCCAAGGAGCAATGACGATGCCTGCTATCCCTCTGGAGCATGGTCTGGCGGTCGCCGGCATCCTGTTCTGCCTCGGTCTGGTCGGCCTGATGGTCCGGCGCAACATTCTTTTCGTGCTGATGAGCCTGGAGGTGATGATGAATGCCTCCGCGTTGGCGTTCATCGTTGCCGGTGCCCGTTGGGGTCAGCCGGATGGACAGATCATGTTCATCCTGGTGATCAGCCTCGCGGCCGCCGAGGCCAGTATTGGCCTGGCGATTCTGTTGCAGCTGTACCGCCGCTTCCACACTCTCGATATCGACGCTGCCAGCGAGATGCGCGGATGAATCTTCTCTATCTGACTTTCGTATTCCCTCTCATCGGTTTCCTGCTGCTGTCGTTCTCACGCGGCCGCTTCTCGGAAAACCTCTCGGCGCTGATTGGCGTCGGTTCCATCGGCCTGTCTGCCATCGTCACCGCTTACGTGATCTGGCAATTCAACGTCGCCCCGCCAGAAGGCGGTCACTACACCCAGGTGTTGTGGCAGTGGATGGCGGTTGAAGGCTTTACGCCGAACTTCGCGCTGTACCTGGATGGCCTGTCGGTGACCATGCTTGGCGTGGTGGTCGGTGTCGGCTTCCTGATCCACCTGTTCGCGTCCTGGTACATGCGCGGTGAAGACGGTTACTCGCGCTTCTTCGCGTACACCAACCTGTTTATCGCCAGCATGCTGTTCCTGATCCTCGGCGATAACCTGTTGTTCCTGTACTTCGGCTGGGAAGGCGTGGGCCTGTGCTCGTACCTGTTGATCGGTTTCTACTACAGCAACCGCAACAACGGTAACGCCGCACTCAAAGCCTTTATCGTCACCCGCATCGGCGACGTGTTCATGGCCATCGGCCTGTTCATTCTGTTCCAGCAACTGGGCACGCTGAACGTCCAGGAACTGCTGGTGCTGGCGCCGCAGAAATTCCAGGTCGGTGACTTCTGGATTGTCCTGGCGACGCTGATGCTGCTGGGTGGCGCTGTTGGTAAATCCGCGCAACTGCCGCTGCAAACCTGGCTGGCGGATGCGATGGCCGGTCCTACCCCGGTTTCGGCACTGATCCACGCCGCAACCATGGTGACCGCCGGCGTTTACCTGATCGCCCGTACCCACGGTCTGTTTGCGTTGGCGCCGGATATCCTGCACCTCGTCGGCATCGTTGGCGGCGTGACCCTGGTGCTGGCCGGTTTTGCCGCACTGGTGCAAACCGACATCAAACGTATCCTCGCCTACTCGACCATGAGCCAGATCGGCTACATGTTCCTGGCGCTGGGCGTCGGTGCCTGGGATGGCGCGATTTTCCACTTGATGACTCACGCATTCTTCAAGGCGCTGCTGTTCCTTGCCTCCGGTGCGGTGATCGTTGCCTGCCACCACGAGCAGAACATCTTCAAGATGGGCGGCCTGTGGAAGAAACTGCCACTGGCCTACGCCAGCTTCATCGTCGGCGGCGCGGCTCTGTCGGCCCTGCCACTGGTGACTGCAGGCTTCTACTCCAAGGACGAAATCCTCTGGGAAGCGTTCGCCAGCGGCAACCACGCTCTGCTTTATGCAGGTCTGGTCGGCGCGTTCATGACTTCGCTGTACACCTTCCGCCTGATCTTCATCGCGTTCCACGGTGAAGCGAAGACCGAAGCGCACGCCGGTCATGGCATCGCCCACTGGCTGCCACTGTCGGTGCTGATCGTACTGTCGACTTTCGTCGGCGCGATGATCGTGCCACCGCTGCACGGCGTGTTGCCGCAAAGCGTCGGGCATGCCGGCGGCGAAGCCAAGCACAGTCTGGAAATCGCTTCGGGCGCTATCGCTCTGGCGGGTATCCTGCTGGCCGCGCTGCTGTTCCTCGGCAAGCGTCGTTTCGTCACTGCAATCGCCAACAGCGGCATCGGCCGCTTCCTCTCGGCCTGGTGGTTCGCTGCCTGGGGCTTCGACTGGATCTACGACAAACTGTTCGTCAAGCCATACCTTGCGATCAGCCACGTACTGCGCAAAGACCCGCTCGATCAGACCATCGGTTTGATCCCACGGATGGCCAAGGGTGGTCACACCGCCCTCAGCCGTACCGAAACCGGTCAACTGCGCTGGTACGCGGCATCGATGGCAGCCGGCTCCGTGCTGGTCATCGGCGCCATCGTGCTGGTAGCGGTCTGAATATGAACCTTGCGAACTTGCGAAAGGAATTGAGCCCGTCATGATTCTGCCTTGGCTAATCCTGATCCCCTTCATCGGCGGCCTGCTGTGCTGGATGGGTGAGCGCTTCGGCGCTACCCTCCCGCGCTGGATTGCGCTGTTGACCATGACCCTGGAACTCGCACTCGGCCTCTGGCTGTGGGCCCACGGTGATTATTCATTTGCTCCGGCGCCTGGCGCCGATCCGACCTGGGCGCTTGAGTTCAAGCACATCTGGATCCAGCGCTTCGGCATCAGCGTGCACCTGGCGCTGGATGGCCTGTCGCTGCTGATGATCCTGCTGACCGGTCTGCTGGGTATCCTCTCGGTACTCTGCTCGTGGAAAGAGATCCAGCGTCACGTCGGTTTCTTCCACTTGAACCTGATGTGGATCCTGGGCGGTGTCGTCGGCGTGTTCCTCGCCCTCGACCTGTTCATGTTCTTCTTCTTCTGGGAAATGATGCTGGTGCCGATGTACTTCCTCATCGCGCTCTGGGGTCACAGTTCTTCGGACGGCAAGAAAACCCGGATCTACGCGGCGACCAAGTTCTTCATCTTCACCCAGGCCTCCGGCCTGATCATGTTGGTGGCGATCCTCGGTCTGGTGCTGGTCAACTTCAACAGCACCGGCGTGATCACCTTCAACTACGCCGACCTGCTGAAAACCAAGATGTCGCTCACTACCGAGTACATCCTGATGCTCGGCTTCTTTATCGCGTTCGCGGTGAAGCTGCCGGTCGTGCCGTTCCACTCCTGGTTGCCTGATGCTCACGCCCAGGCGCCAACCGCTGGTTCGGTCGACCTCGCCGGTATCTTGCTGAAAACCGCTGCCTACGGCCTGCTGCGTTTTGCCCTGCCGCTGTTTCCGAATGCCTCGGCCGAGTTTGCGCCGATCGCCATGACCCTCGGTCTGATCGGGATTTTCTACGGCGCGTTCCTCGCATTCGCACAAACCGACATCAAGCGTCTGATCGCCTTCTCGTCCGTTTCCCACATGGGTTTCGTACTGATCGGCATCTACTCCGGCAGCCAACTGGCGCTGCAGGGCGCGGTGATGCAGATGCTGGCGCACGGTGTTTCCGCCGCCGCACTGTTTATCCTCAGCGGTCAGTTGTACGAGCGCACCCACACCCGCGACATGCGTCAGATGGGTGGCTTGTGGTCGAAGATCGCTTACCTGCCGGCCATCAGCCTGTTCTTCGCGGCCGCGTCCTTGGGCTTGCCGGGCACTGGTAACTTTGTCGGTGAGTTCCTGATCCTGCTCGGCACCTTCGCCGCAGCGCCATGGATCACCGCGATTGCAACGTCCGGCCTGGTGTTCGGTTCGGTCTACTCGCTGATCATGATTCACCGCGCCTACTTCGGCCCGTCGAAGTCGGATGCGGTGTTGCATGGCATGGATGCTCGCGAACTGATCATGGTGGTCGGTCTGGCGGTACTGCTGATCTACATCGGCGTGTACCCGCAGCCGTTCCTCGACACTTCTGCCGCGACGATGCATGGCGTGCAGCAGTGGCTCGGTACCGCCTTCACTCAACTCGCTTCGGCCCGGTAAGAGCGCTATGGAATTCACGACTCAACACTTTATCGCGCTCGCGCCGTTGTTGATCACCACCGCCACGATCATCGTGGTGATGCTGGCCATCGCGTGGCGTCGCAACCACTCGCAGACCTTCCTGATTTCCGTGGCGGGTTTGAACCTGGCATTGCTGTCGATCCTGCCAGCCTTGAAAGTCGCGCCCCTGGCCGTGACCCCGTTGCTGCAAATCGATAGCTTCGCTTGTCTTTATATGGCGCTGATCCTGGTCGCCACCCTCGCGTGTGTCACCCTCGCCCACGCCTACCTCGGCGATGGCGGTTCGGGTTACCCGGGCAACCGTGAAGAACTTTACCTGCTGATCCTGATGTCGGCCCTTGGCGGTCTGGTGTTGGTTAGCGCGCAACACTTGGCCGGGTTGTTCATCGGTCTGGAACTGTTGTCGGTGCCGGTCTACGGTCTGGTGGCGTATGCCTTCTTCAACAAGCGTTCGCTGGAAGCCGGCATCAAGTACATGGTGCTGTCGGCCGCCGGTTCTGCGTTCCTGTTGTTCGGTATGGCCCTGCTCTACGCCGACTCCGGCAGCCTGAGCTTCGTCGGTATCGGTCAAGCCCTCGCGGCCACTGGCCTGCCAAGCTCGCTGGCGCAAATGGGCCTGGGCATGATGTTGATCGGTCTGGCGTTCAAGCTGTCGCTGGTACCGTTCCACCTCTGGACCCCGGACGTTTACGAAGGTGCTCCGGCGCCGGTTGCAGCGTTCCTCGCGACCGCTTCCAAAGTGGCGGTGTTTGCGGTGATGGTGCGGTTGTTCCAGATCTCGCCGGCGGCAAGCAGCGGTGTCCTCAGCGACGTACTGACCGTCATCGCCATCGCGTCGATCCTGTTCGGTAACCTGCTGGCACTGACCCAAAGCAACCTCAAGCGTCTGCTCGGTTACTCGTCCATCGCCCACTTCGGTTACCTGCTGATCGCCCTGGTGGCGAGCAAAGGCCTGGCCGTGGAAGCCATCGGCGTGTACCTGGTCACCTACGTGATCACCAGCCTCGGCGCGTTCGGCGTGATCACGCTGATGTCCTCGCCGTACAACGGCCGTGACGCCGACGCTCTGTACGAATACCGCGGCCTGTTCTGGCGCCGTCCGTACCTGACCGCCGTGCTGACCGTGATGATGCTGTCGCTGGCCGGTATCCCGCTGACCGCTGGCTTCATCGGCAAGTTCTACATCATCGCCACCGGCGTCGAGTCGCACCAATGGTGGCTGGTCGGTTCGCTGGTGTTGGGCAGCGCCATCGGCGTCTTCTACTACCTGCGCGTGATGGTGACTCTGTACCTGATCGAGCCAAACCTGCGTCGCCACGACGCCCAACTGCACTGGGAACAAAAGGCTGGCGGCGTGATGCTGCTGGCCATCGCCGCCCTGGCGTTCTTCCTCGGCCTGTACCCGCAACCGTTGCTGGTACTGGTGCAGCAGGCAGTGTTGGCGGGTTGATGGTTTAGCAGTAAAAGCAGCAAACAGAAACGGCACCTATGGGTGCCGTTTTTGCGTCTGGGCTAAAAATTCAAGACACCTCGCCCTCCTCCTCGCCCATATGCAGAAATGCCCCGCAGGCAAATCCGCCGCGTCCTACATCCTTTTCGCGATACGCAACTTACCGTAATGACTTGACCGAATTGGCCGGAACAGATGCTTTGACCAATCCGATTCTTGTGATAGAAATATACGCAGGTAACGTACAGAACATGGATGCTCTCTTTATCGAATTACCCGTATTTGCAAAACACCGTAGCGACTACCTGGACGATGACCTGTTCGGGCTGTTTCAACAGGAGCTGCTGAAAAACCCGGAAGCTGGGGATGTCATTGAAGGCACCGGAGGTCTGCGCAAGATTCGTGTTATCGATCAACGACGAAAAAAGGGCAAGCGTGGCGGGTTGAGAGTGATTTATTACTGGTGGTCCGGCTTCAACCAATTCTGGCTGTTTACCTTGTATGGCAAAAACGAGCAGGACGATCTGACGTCATCCCAGAAACAACTGCTCAAACAAATGCTGCATCGAGAAATCAACGCGAGAATAAACGATGAAACGTGAGATCTTTTCCGAGCTGGTAGAGGGCTTCGACGCCTTGGCCGATGAGCGCCAAGGCAAAATCACACTGCGCACCCACAAAGTAAAGCTGGCCAAGCTTGCCCCCATCACGGCAGAAGAAGTGGTGGCTGTACGTCAGCAACTGAACCTGTCCCGTCCGGTGTTTGCCATGTACCTGCGCACCAACACCCGCACCCTGGAAAACTGGGAACAGGGCCGAGCCCAGCCGAATGCACAGGCAACTACCCTGATCCGCCTGGTCGAGCGCTTTCCGGAGACGGTCGAGCAATTGGCGGCATTGTCCTGATAGCAGCGCGACGGCTGGTGACGTCGTCGCGAGCAGGCTCGCGAAGACGGTAGATCCCGCGCACTCAGCGTTGCGCCTAACTTCAATGCAAGCAGGCAATTCAAGAGAAGAGTTGCCCTCAAAAGGCTGTGATCACATCAGACGCAAAACAGAAACGGCACCTACTGGTGCCTTTTTTGAGATTGTGGGATTTATTACCGCCAATCACGCACACCTCCCAATCACCGAAAGCTCCGGCTGGATTTACCGCTTCGTCCTACAGCCAGAAGTACGCCATCCGCTCTATCGTGATCTACGGTTAATAGGCTGCGCAGCACGTGAGGAGAAACTTTGTGAGCAATAACGATATAGGAGCAACCTACGAAAAAATGTATCTGCATGAAGAGGAAATAAAAAACAGTCTTGCGATTAAAACCCAAGTGATTTTTACAGCCATATTCGCCCTCGTTTCGACAACAATTTATCTTGCTCGCTTTTTAGATTTCTCATCCAGACCCGACATTGCTTTAGCCATTTCATTAATGATCATTCTGGTCGTAACAACCGCGATGATTTCAACGTATTTCAACTTCAAAGCTTTTAGCGGGTCAGAATTCAAACGAATGCCGTATGCCGCAAAGGTCAAAGATTATTATGACGAGCAAATTCAATACAATATTGAGCTCGATCGCTATAACGCCAAGGTTACTCAGCATGAAAGAATATCTTTGATTGACCCAACCAAAGAGACTGAAAACTTTATATCGAACACTTACGTTTCGTGCTCGACGCATAACGCGCTGGCCAATGAAAAGCGTTCAAGATGGCTTTTCCAGGCTATTGTGGCTTTCTTGTTAGCCTGCATTCCTCTCGCATTCGCCAGCCTGCTTTTTGTGCTCTTCGACATGGATACATCTTCCCCCAGGAAAAATTTCGCAACTAAAGATGCCTATGTAGGCGGAGAAATCGCCTCATTAAAAAACCATCTATTAAATATTACCAAGAATGGCGATATCGCAGAATTGGAAAGAAGGATCCAAATTATTGAGAGCGGGCTCTCGGAAAGATCAACAATTGATTCAAACCTAATTGAACACGTTAATATCGTAATCAAAAATCTGCGTGAATCGCACTGACTGTTTCATCCTCGAAAATAATGTACGATGAGCCCCATGGTGGCTCCAGCAGGAATAAAGAATGAAACCCAACGACGGTCAATCCAAACCAAACAATTCTACCAAGCCCACACCGCCGAAGAGGCCGTCGGCGCCGGTTGTACGGCGAGTCGTGAACGAGAAAGTTATCAATAGCAGGGAAATAGCGTTAGAGATTCGCTGATATCCTCCTTGCGCACTTGCTTTCAGTAGCAGGGCCCAAAAAAAACGGCACCTCCCGGTGCCGTTCGCCTTTCAAAATATAACCCGCTTATTTGCGTGCATCTGCCCACGATTTCAGCAGTTCGGTGTAGCTCACGGTTTCCCCTTTTGGCTTCTCATTCGCCAGTTTAGGTTTCGGTGCGCCCGGCTGATCAAACCAGTACTGCGCGTCGCGTTCCGGGTTCATTTTTGGTCCGCAGACCGGTTGCACTTTGGAGCGTTCGAGGCGCGCCATGATTGCGTCCTGATCTTTGGCCAGGCCGTCGAGCGCCTGCTGCGGGGTTTTCTCGCCGCTGGCGGCTTCGGCGATGTGGCTCCACCACAGTTGCGCCAACCGAGGATAATCCGGCACGTTGGTCCCGGTCGGGGTCCATTGCACGCGGGCCGGGCTGCGGTAGAACTCGACCAGGCCACCGAGTTTTGGTGCGAGGTCGGTCATCGCTTGCGAGTTGATGTCGGATTCGCGGATCGGTGTCAGGCCGACGATGGTTTTCTTCAGTGAGACGGTTTTCGAGGTCACGAACTGCGCGTACAGCCACGCGGCAAGTTTTTGTTTTTCAGGCGTGGACTTGAGGAACGTCCAGGAACCCACGTCCTGATAACCGAGCTTCATGCCCTCTTCCCAATACGGGCCACGCGGCGACGGTGCCATGCGCCACTTCGGCGTGCCATCGGCGTTCATGACCGGCAGGCCAGCCTTGGTCATGTCGGCGGTAAACGCGGTGTACCAGAAGATTTGTTGGGCGATGTTGCCTTGCGATGGCACCGGACCGGACTCGGAGAATGTCATGCCCGCCGCTTCCGGTGGCGCGTAGGCTTTCATCCAATCGACGTATTTTTGCGTAGCGAACACAGCCGCTGGGCCGTTGGTGTCGCCGCCGCGGGTGACGCTGGAACCGACCGGGTGGCAATCCTCGACGCGAATCCCCCACTCGTCCACCGGCAAGCCGTTGGGCAAACCCTTGTCGCCGCCACCGGCCATGGAGAACCAGGCATCGGTGAAGCGCCAGCCCAGCGACGGGTCTTTCTTGCCGTAGTCCATGTGCCCGTAGACACGTTTGCCGTCGATTTCCTTGACGTCTTCGCTGAAGAATTTGGCGATGTCTTCATAGGCCGACCAGTTCACCGGGACGCCCAATTCGTATCCGTACTTTTCCTTGAACTTGGCTTTAAGGTCCGCGCGCTCAAACCAGTCGGCGCGGAACCAGTACAGGTTGGCGAACTGCTGGTCGGGCAATTGATAGATCTTGCCGTCCGGCGCAGTAGTGAAGGAAATCCCGATGAAGTCCTTGAGGTCCAGCGTTGGCGAGGTGTAGGCCTTGCCTTCGTTGGCCATCAGATCGGTGATCGATTCAGTCTTGCCATAGCGAAAATGCGTGCCGATCAGGTCCGAGTCGTTGACCCAGCCGTCATAAATGCTCTTGTCCGATTGCATCTGGGTTTGCAGCTTTTCCACCACGTCGCCTTCTTGCAGCAAGTCGTGGGTCAACTTGATCCCGGTGATTTCGGAAAACGCCTTGGCCAGCACTTTCGACTCATATTCGTGGGTGGTCAGGGTTTCCGAAACCACTTTGATGTTCATCCCGCGAAACGGCTCGGCCGCTTTGATGAACCACTTCAATTCCTCGAGCTGCTGATCGGCCGTGAGGGTGGACGGTTTGAATTCGCTGCCGATCCACTTTTTCGCCGCGTCTTCGTAGGCATCCGCCCAGGCAGATGCGCTCAAACCGCTGAGTGCCAGCATGGCTGCCAATGAAATGCTATGTCGCAGCTTATTGTTTTTGTCGAACATAGAGACCTCCTGTTGAGTTTTTGGGAGCAACTTTGCCGAGCGATTCGACTAGCCCCAACGCATCACAGCCAACAGCCACACCAGGGACAACGCGGACGCGACCCAGATGCTCCAGTCGGTGACGCCGATTACCAGCAAATGCAGGTAGGCGCTGCCGAGAAGACCGATAAACAAGCGATCGCCACGGGTGGTGGCAATCGGCAATAAACCCCGCCGAAGAATGCTCGGCGAACGCAATTCCCAAGTCGTCATGCCGACCAGGATCAGGCCGATGACGATGAAAAACGCTGCGGTCGGAACCGTCCAACTCATCCATTCCATCATCAGCTCCTCAGACCCGACCGAGGGCAAAGCCCTTGGCCACGTGGTTGCGAACAAACCAGATCACCAGCATGCCCGGGAGGATGGTCAACACCCCCGCCGCTGCCAGCACGCCCCAATCGATGCCGGACGCCGAAACCGTGCGGGTCATTACCGCCGCGATCGGCTTGGCGTTGACCGAGGTCAGCGTGCGCGCCAGGAGCAATTCGACCCAGGAAAACATGAAGCAGAAGAACGCCGTGACGCCGATCCCCGAGCCAATCAACGGGATGAAAATCTTCACGAAGAACTTCGGAAAACTATAGCCATCAATGTAGGCCGTTTCGTCGATTTCTTTGGGAACCCCGGACATGAAGCCTTCCAGAATCCACACCGCCAGCGGCACGTTGAACAGGCAATGCGCGAGTGCCACAGCGATGTGCGTGTCGAACAGACCAATCGATGAATAGAGCTGGAAGAACGGCAGCAGAAACACTGCCGGCGGCGCCATGCGGTTGGTCAGCAACCAGAAGAACAGGTGTTTGTCGCCCAAAAAGCGATAACGCGAAAACGCATACGCCGCCGGTAACGCCACGCTCAGCGAGATCACCGTGTTCAGGCTCACGTAATACAGCGAGTTCAGGTAACCGGTGTACCAACTCGGGTCGGTGAAGATCACCTTGTAGTTCGCCAGGGTGAAATCCTGTGGGAAAAGGGTCAAACCGCCGAGGATTTCGGTGTTGCTCTTGAAGGACATGTTCAGCAGCCAGTAGATCGGCACCAGCAGGAACAGGATGTAGATCAGCAATGGGATGAGCTTTCTTTTACTCATGGCAGACCTCAGCGGTTGGCGTCAGAGTGAGTCATGGCGGTATAGAACAGCCAGGACACCAACAGGATGATCAGGAAGTACACCAGCGAGAAAGCCGCCGCCGGGCCGAGGTCGAATTGCCCTACAGCCATTTGCGTCAGCGTCTGACTCAAGAAGGTTGTGGCATTGCCCGGACCGCCGCCCGTCAGCACAAACGGCTCGGTGTAAATCATGAAACTGTCCATGAAGCGCAACATCACCGCGATCAGCAGCACGCTCTTGAGTTTGGGCAACTGGATGTGTCGGAACACCGCCCAGGACGATGCGCGATCAATCCGCGCAGCCTGGTAATACACATCGGGAATCGCGCGCAATCCGGAGAAACACAACAGCGCCACCAGCGAGGTCCAGTGCCACACGTCCATCACCAACACCGTGACCCAGGCGTCCATGGTGTTCGAGGCATAGTTGTAGTTGATGCCCATCGCGTTGAGGCTCGAACCGAGCAAGCCGATGTCGGCGCGGCCAAAAATCTGCCAGATCGTGCCAACCACGTTCCACGGAATCAGCAGCGGAATCGCGAGGATGATCAGCACCAGCGACGACCAGCGGCCCTTGGTCGGCATGGTCAGGGCGATGGCGATGCCGAGCGGGATTTCGATCAGCAGCACACACGCCGAATAGATGAACTGGCGCAGCAGCGAGTCGTGCAAGCGTGGGTCGAGCAGCACTTGCTTGTACCAGTCGGCGCCGACGAAGTAGCGGCTGGACTGGTCGAAGATGTCCTGCACCGAGTAATTGACCACGGTCATCATCGGGATCACCGCGCTGAACGCCACCAGCAAAAACACCGGCAACACCAGCCACCAGGCCTTGTTGTTCTGCACCTTGTTCATGGCTGCGCTCCGTTATTCGCCTGCACGGGGCTGCCTTGCGCAGGGCTATTGGCCTGCGCGGGCAACAGATAATCGTCGGCGTAGACCATCAGCCATTGCGCCGGAAAACTGATATACGCCGTGCCTTCCGGCACCGGTTTGTCCTCGGCCAAACGCACTTTCAACGGCGCGCCGTCGAGGTTGAGGGTCATGATTTTGTAGGTGCCGAGGTCTTCGACGTGTACGACGTTTGCCTGCATCGCGTCGTCAAACGGCTCGTCCCAGACATGCACGAACTCGGGGCGGATCCCGACTTTGAGGGTTTGCCATTGCTTGTCGGCGATTTGCTGTTGCATCGCCTCGGACAGCGGCAAGTGCGTCGAGGCAAAACCGACGCCACCCGGCTGCGGCTGTACGTCGATCAGGTTCATCCCCGGGCTGCCGATGAAATAGCCGACAAACGTGTGGCTCGGCCGCTCGAACAACTCGCGCGGTGTGCCGAATTGCACAATCTGGCCGCCATACATCACCGCGATTTTGTCGGCGAACGTCGACGCTTCAAGTTGATCGTGGGTGACGTAGACCATGGTGATGTTGAACTGCTCGTGAATCTGCTTGAGCTTGCGCCGCAGCTTCCACTTCAGGTGCGGGTCGATCACCGTCAGCGGTTCGTCGAAGAGGATCGCCGAGACGTCGTCGCGCACCAGTCCACGGCCCATCGAGACTTTCTGTTTTTCGTCGGCGGTGAGGTTGCGCGCCTTTTTGCTCAGCAGTGCCTGCAGGTCGAGGACCTCGGCAATTTCCTGCACCTTGCTGTGCACTTTCGCCTCGTTCATTCCCTGATTTCGCAGAGGGAACGCCAGATTGTCGAACACCGTCATGGTGTCGTAGACCACCGGGAACTGGAAAACCTGGGCGATGTTGCGCTTCTCCGGGGTCAGGTCGTTGACCTCTTTGCCGTCAAACAGCACCTGGCCCTGCGACGGGCTGAGCAACCCGGAAATGATGTTGAGCAACGTCGATTTGCCGCAACCCGATGGCCCGAGCAACGCATAGGCACCGCCCTGCTCCCAGATGTGGTTCATCTCGCGGATCGCGTAATCCTCGGGGCCGCTCGGCGTGCGGGTGTAGCTGTGGGCGAGGTTTTGCAAACGAATTTCGGCCATCAGGCAACCCTCGCGATACGGCGACCGGGCGCCTGGACCAGCCGGCCCTGCATATCGAAGACAAACAGTTTGTGGGTCGGGATGTAGATGCGGATCGGCGCATCGACGTCGTATTCGTGCACGCCCGGCAGGTGCAGCACCAACAGGAAATGCTCGTTGCGCACGTGCAGAAAGGTTTCCGAACCGCTGATCTCGGCGACTTCGACGGTGACCGCCAATTCGAGGTCATCGTCGTTGCTCGGCACCAGCGAAATGTGGCTCGGGCGCACGCCAAAACGGAATTCGCCTTCACCCACCGGGCGCAAATCGACGTTCAGCGGGAAGTGCACAAAATTGGCGAAACTCACTTCGTTGCCAGCAATGCGTCCCGGCATCAAGTTGATCGGCGGCTCGGAAAACAGCTCGGCGGCCAATACGGTTTGTGGCTGGTGATAAACCTCGGAGGACTTGCCGCTCTGGATCACCCGGCCTTCGTGAAGAATCGTCGTCGTGCCGCCCAGCGCCAACGCTTCGTTGGGCTCGGTGGTGGCGTAGATCGCGATGGTGTGCCGCGCCTTGAACAGCTCGCGCATTTCCTGGCGCAGCTCTTCGCGCAATTTGTAATCGAGGTTGACCAGCGGCTCGTCGAAGAGGATCAGCTCGGCGTCCTTGACCAGCGCCCGCGCCATCGCCGTGCGCTGTTGCTGACCACCGGAAAGCTCCAGCGGATAGCGCTTGAGGAATTTCTCGATGCGCAGCATTTTCGCGGTTTCGAGCACTTTGCTCTGGATCAGTTCGTTGGACGCCCCGCCCTGCCGCAGCGGCGAAGCGATGTTCTCGAACACCGTCATGGTCGGGTAGTTGATGAACTGCTGATAAACCATCGAGACGTTGCGCAAACGCACCGGGCGTTGCGTGACATCCACGCCGTTCATCAGGATGCGACCGCTGTCAGGCTTGTCGAGGCCGGCCATCAGGCGCATGAGGCTGGTCTTGCCGGACAGCGTGCGCCCGAGCAAAACGTTGAATGATCCGGGTTCGAAAACCAGGCACGCATCGTCGATCCAGGTCTGGCCCTCGACGGTACGGCTGACGTGCTCCAGGGTGAGTGACATGGCTCGGCCTTTTTTATTATTTGGAGTCAAGCGACCGAAACGATAGAGCGACATTCGTGCCAGAAAATGCAAGTGCTTGATGCGCTTCGCAAATCCGTGAAATGAGCGAAAAATGGCGTTCGTTGCTGAACAGAAATGAACAATCGCGGCTGAACAATTGAACAGTCGGGCGGTTGACAATGAACAATAGTGAACAACACTCTACGAACGCATTTTGACCCTGTAGGAGCATGGCTTGCCCGCGATGGCGTTATCGAAATCGCCATCGCGGGCAAGCCTTGCTCCCACCGGGTAATGTGGCGCCTCGAACGTTGTGTAACACCCATAAAAACAATAAAAGCTTTGCTCAGAGATCGACTGCCATGGCCGTACCCGCCTCGCCGCTCTCCCACGACGCCATCATTCAGGACTCCTGGTCGCGCTGTCGTGCGTTCGGCCTCGACCATCACAGCGTGCCGACCTTCGATCAGCTACCCGCCGCCGGCATCGCGCAATTGCTCGAGAGCCAGCATTCGCTGGTGCAGACCACGCATCAGGAAGTGCTGCCGTATTACGAAAATATCCTCAGCAACTCCAATTGCCTGATCATGCTCGCCGACAATCAGGGCCAGGTGCTCACCTCTTGGGGCACCCAGCGCTTTATCGAGCCAAGCCTGACCCGCGGTTTCAGCGCCGGCGCCAGTTGGATCGAGCGTTGCAGCGGCACCAATGCGATCGGCACCGCCCTCGCCTGCGAGCAAGCCGTGCACATTGAGCACGACGAACATTTTCTGAAAGCCAACCGTTTCATGACCGGCTCCGCCGCGCCGATTTTCGATGCCGAGCGCAAAGTCATCGCGGTGCTCGACGTGTCCAGCGACAGCTATCTGCCGCCGTCGCACACGTTGGGCATGGTCAAAATGATGAGCCAGACCGTGGAGAATCGGCTGATTCTGAATCTGTTCCATGGCCAGCACTTTCAACTGACCTTCAACACCGGGCTAAACAACCTCGACAGCCAATGGGCCGGTTTGCTGATCTTTGACGAGACCGGGCAAGTGCTCTCGGCTAATCGCCGGGCCGATAATTTGCTGGGCATCAGCCTGTCGCGGGTCAGCATCGAGAGCTTGTTCAAGGTGTCATTACTGGAATTGCTCAACCAACCGGAGGGCTTGCCATTTGCGTTGCAAGCGTCCGGGCGCAACCGTTTTCAGTGTTTGTTGAAACGGCCGAAACAGGTGCCGATTCAAGCGAGAGTGTTCGCTGAACCGACGGTTTCGCCCCCCGCCGCGATCAGCCTGACCACCCTGCACTTCGGCGATAGCCGCGTCGAAAAAGCCGTGCGCCAGGCCGAGCGTTTGCTGGAGAAAGACATTCCGCTACTGATCCACGGCGAGACCGGGGTCGGCAAGGAAGTGTTTGTCAAAGCGTTGCACCACGCCAGCTCGCGCAGCAAACAACCGTTCATTGCCGTCAACTGTGCAGCGATCCCCGCCGAACTGGTGGAATCCGAGTTGTTTGGCTACGAGAAAGGCGCGTTCACCGGTGCCAATCAAAAGGGCAGCATCGGCCTGATCCGCAAGGCTGACAAAGGCACGCTGTTCCTCGATGAAATCGGCGACATGCCGCTGCCGACGCAGGCCCGATTGCTGAGGGTGTTGCAGGAGCGTTGCGTGCAACCGGTGGGCAGCAGCGAGTTGTTTGCGGTGGATATCCGGATTATTTCGGCGACCAACCGCTCGTTGCGCGAACAAGTGCAGTTGGGGCGTTTCCGCGAGGATTTGTATTACCGGATTGGCGGTTTGACCCTCGAGCTGCCGCCATTACGCGAACGCAGTGATAAAGAAGCCTTGTTCAAACGCCTGTGGGAACAGCACCGCGAACCGGCGCAATGGGCCGGGTTGAGCCGCGAGGTCATGGCGTTGTTCAACCGTCATCCGTGGCCGGGGAATTTGCGTCAGGTCAGCAGCGTGATGCAGGTTGCACTGGCCATGGCTGAGGAGCAACCGGTGAAACCCGAGCATTTGCCGGATGATTTTTTTGTCGACCTGGAGATGGAACCGGTAGAGACGCCGGAACCGTTGGCGGTGGATTTGAATGATGCCGAGGATTTGAATCGGCTGTTGCAGGCGGCTGGGGGCAATATTTCGCATCTGGCCCGCAGGCTCGGGGTGAGCCGCAACACCCTGTACAAGCGGTTGCGCCAAACGGAGTGACCAGTAAGCACTATTAGCGGTGTTTGGCTCCAGACCATTCGCGGGCAAGCCTCGCTCCTACAGGGCCGAGTCGTACGCCATATCGCCAACGACACAACATTGTAGGAGCGAGGCTCGCCCGCGAAGGCGTCAGCCCTGTCACCACCGGACTTGGAACCTGTACATAAACAAAAACCCGCACAAGGCGGGTTTTGTTCGTAGCGAGCGCAGCAATCAGTCAGCCAAGCGCCAGGTCGTGCCGCCCTTGCCGTCTTCCAGCACCACGCCCATGGCGGTGAGCTGGTCGCGGATGCGGTCGGATTCGGCCCAGTCCTTGTTACTGCGAGCCGCCAGACGCGCAGCAATCAGCGCGTCAACTTCAGCTGCATCGACCCGCCCTTCAGCGCCAGCCTGCAAGAAGTCATCGGCTTCAAGCTGCAACACGCCGAGCACGCTGGCCAGTTCCTTCAAACGCGCCGCCAGACCGGCCGCCGCGTTCAGATCGCTCTCGCGCAGACGGTTGATCTCGCGGACCATCTCGAACAGCACCGCGCAGGCTTCCGGCGTACCGAAGTCGTCGTTCATCACCTGAGTGAAGCGCTCGACAAACGCTTCGCCGCCCGCCGGAGCGACACTCGGCAGACCTTTCAACGCATGGTAGAAACGCTCGAGTGCGCCTTTGGCGTCCTTGAGGTTGTCTTCCGAATAGTTGATCGCGCTGCGGTAATGGCTCGACACCAGCAAGTAACGCACGACTTCCGGGTGATACTTTTCCAGCACGTCGCGAATGGTGAAGAAGTTGTTCAACGACTTCGACATCTTCTCGCCGTTGATCCGAATCATCCCGCAATGCATCCACGCGTTGGCGTAGGTCTTGCCGGTGGCCGCTTCGCTTTGGGCGATTTCGTTTTCGTGGTGCGGGAACTCAAGGTCGCTGCCGCCGCCATGAATATCGAAAGTCTCGCCGAGGCAGCAGGTCGACATCACCGAGCATTCGATGTGCCAGCCCGGACGCCCGTCGCCCCACGGCGAAGGCCAGCTCGGCTCGCCCGGTTTGGTGGCTTTCCACAATACAAAGTCCAGCGGGTCCTGCTTCGACTCGTCGACCTCGATCCGCGCGCCGATGCGCAGGTCTTCGATCTTCTTGCGCGACAGCTTGCCGTAGCCCATGAACTTGGCGACGCGGTAATACACGTCGCCATTGTTCGCGGCATAGGCGTAACCCTTGTCGATCAAGGTCTGGATCATGCTGAGCATGCCCGGAATATGATCGGTGGCACGCGGCTCCATGTCCGGCTTCTTGATGTTCAGGCGCGCTTCGTCTTCGTGCATCGCAGTGATCATGCGCTCGGTCAGCACGTCGAACGGTTCGCCGTTCTCCTTGGCCCGATTGATGATTTTGTCTTCGATGTCGGTGATGTTGCGCACATACGTCAGGTTGTAACCGCTGAAGCGCAACCAGCGAGTCACCAGGTCGAACGCAACCATGCTGCGGCCGTGGCCAATGTGGCAGTAGTCGTAAACGGTCATCCCGCAGACGTACATGCGCACATTGTTGCCATCCAGCGGTTTGAAAACTTCTTTGCTCTTGGTGAGCGTGTTGTAGATCGTCAGCACTTTAGTGGTTTCCTTGAATCACTGGCCCCACGAATCACGCAAGGTCACGGTACGGTTGAAGACCGGAGCGCCCGGTTTCGAGTCCTTGATATCCGCGCAGAAGTAACCTTCGCGCTCGAACTGGAAACGGTCTTCCGGCTGTGCATTGGCCAACGAAGGCTCGGCACGACAACCAGTGAGAACTTGCAGTGATTGAGGGTTGATGTTGTCGAGGAAACTGGCGCTGTCCTCAGCCTTTTCAGGGTTCGGCGAGCGGAACAGGCGATCGTACAGACGCACTTCACACTCAATGCTGGCCGCTGCTGGGACCCAGTGCACAACGCCTTTGACCTTGCGGCCCTCAGGGTTTTTGCCAAGTGTTTCCGGATCGTAGGAGCAACGCAGCTCGACGATGTTGCCGTCGGCGTCCTTGATCGCTTCTTCGGCACGGATCACGTAGCTGCCGCGCAGACGCACTTCGCCATTCGGCTCCAGGCGCTTGTAGCCTTTTGGCGGCTCTTCCATGAAGTCATCGTGGTCGATGTAGATTTCACGGGCGAACGGCAGCTGGCGCACGCCGAGTTCTTCTTTCTGCGGATGACGCGGCAGTTCAAGGTTCTCGACCTGGTCTTCCGGGTAGTTGGTGATCACGACTTTCAGCGGACGCAGCACACACATGGCGCGCGGAGCGTTCTGGTCCAGATCCTGACGGATGCTGAATTCGAGCATGCCGAAATCAACCACGCCGTCGGAACGGTTGGTGCCGACCATGTCGCAGAAATTGCGAATCGACGCAGGCGTGTAGCCACGACGGCGGAAACCCGACAGCGTCGACATGCGCGGATCGTCCCAACCGAACACGTGCTTTTCATCGACCAGTTGCTTGAGCTTGCGCTTGCTGGTGATCGTGTAGTTCAGGTTGAGGCGGCTGAATTCGTACTGGCGCGGATGCGCCGGCACTGGCAACGCGTCGAGGAACCATTCGTACAGCGGACGATGGCTTTCGAATTCCAGGGTGCAGATCGAGTGCGTGATGCCTTCGATGGCGTCCGACTGACCGTGGGTGAAGTCATAGTTCGGGTAGATGCACCACTTGTCACCGGTCTGGTGGTGATGGGCGTGGCGGATGCGGTACATGATCGGGTCGCGCAGGTTCATGTTCGGCGAGGCCATGTCGATCTTGGCCCGCAGCACGCGTGCGCCGTCCTGGAATTCGCCGGCCTTCATGCGGGCGAACCAGTCGAGGTTTTCTTCCACGGAGCGGTCGCGGAACGGGCTGTTCTTGCCCGGCTCGGTCAGCGTGCCGCGGTATTCCTTGGCTTGCTCCGGGCTCAGGTCATCAACGTAAGCCTTGCCGGCCTTGATCAGCTCGACGGCCCAGTCGTGCAACTGGTCGAAATACTGCGAGGCGTAGCGCACTTCACCGGACCATTCGAAGCCCAGCCATTTGATGTCGCTTTCGATCGCGTCGATGTATTCCTGGTCTTCCTTGGCCGGGTTGGTGTCGTCGAAACGCAGGTGCGTGACGCCGCCAAATTCCTGGGCCAGACCGAAGTTCACGCAAATCGACTTGGCGTGACCGATGTGCAGGTAGCCGTTGGGCTCAGGCGGGAAACGGGTGACGATCTGCGTGTGCTTACCCGAGTCCAGGTCCGCCTGGATGATCGGGCGCAGGAAATTGACCGGCACGGCAGGGCCAGTCTTGGAATTCGAGGTAGGGTCGACAGTGGGCTTGCTCATAGGATCCTTGAACGTACGAGTGCGCGGCCGGAACTAAAGGCCTGACAAAACAAAGCCGCTATCATAGCCGATGCTGTCAAGCCGCTGACAGAGCAGGCCTTAAATCAGCTGCGTTTAATCGACCTGTTTTGAAAAACTGCCTCGAAATTAACGCCTGTCGCGCTAAACTGCGCACCTTGGTCGAAACTGACCAGAGCGGTTGCCGGCGAACGCGCGGCAAACCACGAATTCCTTTCAAACGCTTCTTTTATAAAGAGTCCCGATCATGACCCAAGTCAAACTGACCACCAACCATGGCGACATCGTCCTGGAACTGAACGCTGAAAAGGCTCCGCTGACCGTTGCCAACTTCATCGAATACGTCAAAGCCGGGCACTACGAAAACACCGTTTTCCACCGCGTCATCGGTAACTTCATGATCCAGGGCGGCGGTTTCGAGCCAGGCATGAAAGAAAAGAAAGACAAGCGCCCAAGCATCCAGAACGAAGCTGACAACGGTCTGCCGAACGAGAAGTACACCGTCGCCATGGCCCGTACCATGGAGCCGCATTCGGCCTCCGCGCAGTTCTTCATCAACGTTGCTGACAACAGCTTCCTCAACCACAGCGCCAAGACCACTCAGGGCTGGGGCTACGCGGTATTCGCCAAAGTGGTTTCCGGTACTGAAGTTGTCGACAAGATCAAAGGTGTTTCCACCACCATGAAATCCGGCCACCAGGACGTGCCAGCAGAAGACGTGATCATCGAGAAAGCCGAGATCATCGAAGCGTGATACTGCTGATTTCAGATTTACATCTGGAAGAGGAGCGCCCGGACATAACCCGGGCGTTTCTGGATTTGCTCGCCGGACGCGCCCGCTCGGCGAGTGCGTTGTACATTCTCGGCGACTTTTTCGAGGCATGGATTGGCGACGACGCCATGACGCCTTTCCAGCGCTCCATCTGCCAGGCCCTGCGCGATCTCAGCGAAAGCGGCACGGCAATTTTTCTGATGCACGGTAATCGCGACTTCCTGCTCGGCAAGGCCTTCTGCAAACAGGCCGGCTGCACGTTGTTGAGAGACCCGAGCGTCGTGCAACTCGCAGGCGAGCCGGTGCTATTGATGCACGGCGACAGCCTGTGCACCCGCGATGTCGGCTATATGAAGCTGCGTCGTTATCTGCGCAATCCGATCACCCTGTTTATCCTGCGGCACCTGCCCCTGAGCACCCGGCACAAACTGGCGCGCAAACTGCGCAGCGAAAGCCGTGCGCAGACGCGGATGAAGGCCAACGACATTGTCGATGTCACGCCCGAGGAAGTGCCGCGGATCATGCAGGAATTCGGCGTGAAAACGCTGATCCACGGCCACACCCACCGCCCGGCGATCCATAAGTTGCAGATCGGCGAACAAGCGGCCAGGCGCATTGTGCTGGGGGATTGGGATCGCCAGGGCTGGGCGCTGCAGGTGGATGAGAACGGCTTTGCCTTGGCACCGTTCGACTTCGGAACACCGCCGCAGCTTGCATTGCCTAACGGCTAAGAGCCACCCCTCACCCCAGCCCTCTCCCCAGGGGAGAGACGGGGAAAGGGAGCCGATCTCCATCGTTTTCCAGACCTGAGTTCGGCTCGAACTTTTAGGTCGGGACACCGCCGCAGCTTGCATTGCCTGACGGCTAAGAGCCACCCCTCACCCCAGCCCTCTCCCCAAAGGGGAGAGGGGGAAAGGGAGCCGATCTCCAGCGTTTTCCAGACCTGAGTTCGGCTCGAACTTTCAGGTCGGGACATCGCCGCAGCTTGCATTGCCTAACGGCTAAGAGCCACCCCTCACCCCAGCCCTCTCCCCAAAGGGGAGAGGGGGAAAGGGAGCCGATCTCCATCGTTTTCCAGACCTGAGTTCGACTCGAACTTTCAGGTCGATGTAGCTCAAAAGAACGCCTCGGTCGGTCCCCTCGCCCTCTGGGGAGAGGGGGAAAGGGAGCCGAGCTTCATCGTTTTCCAGATCTGAATTCGGCTCGAACTTTCAGGTCGATGTAGCTCAAAAGAACGCCTCGATCAGTCCCCTCGCCCCTCTGGGGAGAGGGTTAGGGAGAGGGGTCGATCTCAAGCCCTGCATTCAATGCCCAGACGCCGCTGGCCCGGCCTTCGCGGCAAACGGTGGTTTCGCCAGCCATACAATCAGGATCAAACCGACAAACCCCCAGCCCAGCAGCGTGAAGTAATCCACGGTGGAGAGCATGTACGCCTGGCTTGTCAGCACCTGATCGAGTTGCGCATAGGCCGGCGTACTCGCCCCGCCCAGCGCGTGCAAGGCATCGCGCGTGGCCGGTTCATAGGTGGTGATGCTTTCACTCAGATACGCGTGATGCTGATCGGCCCGGCGAATCCAGATCCACGTCGTCAGCGACGCCGCGAAACTGCCGCCCAAGGTCCGCAGGAACGTCGCCAGGCCCGCGCCATCGGCGATCTGGCTTGGCGGCAAGTCCGACATCAAGATGCTCAGCGTCGGCATAAAGAACAGCGCCACGCCAATCCCCATGAACAACTGCACCAACGCGATGTGCTGGAAGTCCACTTCATTGGTGAACCCGGCGCGCATGAAGCAGCTCAGGCCGATACACAGGAACGCGCCACCGGCGAGCAAACGCAGATCAAACTTGTGCGCGTATTTGCCGACGAAGGGCGACATCAACACCGGCAGAATCCCGATTGGCGCCACCGCCAGACCGGCCCAGGTCGCGGTATAGCCCATCTGCGTCTGCAGCCATTGCGGCAGAATCAGGTTGATACCAAAGAACCCGGCATAACCCAGCACCAGCACGATGGTGCCGATGCGGAAGTTGCGATAGGCGAACAACCGCAAATTAACCACCGGATGCGCGTCGGTCATCTCCCAGATCACAAACACCGCCAGCGCCACCACGGAAATCGCCGCGCCGATGATGATGAAATTCGACTCGAACCAATCGAGGTCATTGCCCTTGTCGAGGATCACCTGCAACGCCCCGACGCCGATGATCAGCGTGATCAAACCGACGTAATCCATCGGCTGGCGACTGGTAACCACCGGGCGCTCCTTGAGCTGCTGGCGCACCACCATCACCGCAAAAATCCCGATCGGCACGTTGATAAAGAAAATCCATGGCCAACTGTAGCTGTCGGTAATCCAGCCGCCGAGGATCGGCCCGGCAATTGGCGCGACCACCGTGACCATCGCCAGCAGCGCCAGGGCCATCCCCCGTTTGGCTGGCGGATACACCGCGATCAGCAGCGTCTGGGTCATCGGGTACAACGGCCCCGCCACCAGACCTTGCAACACACGGAAACCGATCAATTCCGGCATCGAGGTCGAGATGCCGCAGAGAAATGAAGCCAGCACGAACAGAATCGTTGCCCAGAGAAACAGCTTCACTTCGCCGAAACGCCGGCTCAGCCACCCGGTCAGCGGCAGCGCAATCGCGTTACTGACGGCGAACGAAGTGATCACC